>NZ_LZML01000210.1:0-108175 GCF_001665695.1 Nocardia sp. 852002-51101_SCH5132738
GGCCCGGTATCAGCAGCCGCGGCCGGTGGGCGATCAGGGATTCCGCGGTGGTGTGGGTCTGTGTCTCGCCGGTGTTGCGGTCGGGCAGGGAGCCGATGTTCGCGCCGGCGGGGAGGGCGAAGGCGTAGTCGAGGAGGCGGGCGGCTTGCTCCGGCGGGCGGATGGGGAGGACGTCGGCCTTGAGCAGGGTGACGACCAGGCGGTGGCCGTTGCGTTCGGCGGCGGTCACGAAGGTTTGCCGGGCGTCGTCGGTGTAGCCGGTCTTGCCGCCCAGGTCACCGTCGTAGTCGTACAGCAGGCGGTTGTCGTTGGCGATGGGGAAGCCGGGGTGGTCCTTGTCGTCGGGGATCTTGGGGTCGGCGGGGTAGCCGGGGAAGTCGTACTGCTCGGTGTGGATGATCGAGGCGAAGGTGGGGTTCTGCATGTCGTGGCGGAAGATCGTCGCCAGGTCGTAGGGCGAGGTGCTCATTCCGGGGCCGTCCAGGCCGGAGGGGGTGGCGGCCCGAGTGTCCATGGCCTGCAACTGTTTTGCCATCGCGTTCATCTTCGCGACGGTGGCTTCGTCGCCGCCGAGCTGGGTGGCGATGGCATGGGCGGCGTCGTTGCCGGAGCACATCAGCAGCGCGTGGAACAGCTGGTCGTTGGTGTAGCGGCCGCCGGGGCCGATGCCGACGCGGGTGCCGTCGGCGTTCGCGTCGTCCTGCGTGCCGATCACGACCTGGTTGGGGTCCAGCGCGGGGAGTGCGACCGCGGCCAGCAGCGTCTTGATCGTGGAGGCCGGTCGGTAGCGGCCGTGGGGATCCTTCGCGGCCAGCACCTTGCCGGTGTCGAGGTCGGCGACCAGCCAGGCGGTCGCCGAGATGTCGGCGGGCACCGGTGGTGCGCCCGCCGGAACCACCACGCCGCAGCGTCCGAGTTTGTCGCCGCCGATCGGATTCGACGGCACCGGTAGCGGCGACGGCGTCGTACTGCCGGGCGCCGGCACCTCCGAGGTATCGATCGGCGCGGGCGGGGCCGTCTTGTTCGGGCAGGAATCCGTATTCGGGGTGGTGAACGGCGTGGACGGCGGCGCGGGGGCCGCGTCGGCCACGCCGAGCCCGGTAACCGTGGTGGCGCCCAGCAGCCCGGCAGTCAGTACGGCGGCCGCCAGCGAGCGGGTTCGGCGGAAGCGGACGGTGCGGGACATGCGGGTGTTCATCGACATGCAGCTTATGCGGCGTTGCGCGATGGTGCCGCGAACACCCGCGCCCGCAAAGTATTGACAGAGACCATGAAATGAAAGCTACTATCAAAATATAGACACAACCAACTGAATGGACATGTCATGAACTTGCGGAGATCATCGGAATCGCCCGCATCGACCGGGACCGCGGCGCGGGAGGAAGAGGCCGGACGCTCGGTAGCGACCGACCGCCCGTCGGCAGCGGACCGCGAACCGCGCCCGGCCGATGCGCCGGGAGTCGATGTGCCGGGCGCCGGCCGGGCGCGCTGGCTCGCCCTCGGTGCGCTCGGGCTCGCGATGCTCACCATCGGCCTCGACACCACCGTGCTGGTCGTCGCGCTACCCACCATGGCCCTCGACCTGCATGCGAATACCGCTGCGCTGCAATGGTTCACCACCGCCTACACCCTCGCGCTGGCCGCCGTGATGCTGCCGGCGGGTGCGCTCGGCGACCGCTACGGCCGCAAGAAGTTCCTGCTGGCGGCGCTGGTCGTCTTCGGTGGAGCCTCGCTGTGGTGTGCGCTGGCGACCTCGGCGGGGATGTTGATCGCCGCCCGCGCGGTGCTGGGTATCGCGGCGGCCGCGATGATGCCGCTGTCGATGTCGGTGCTGCCCGGCCTGTTCCCGGATCGCACCGAACGACAGCGCGCATTGACGATCTGGGTCAGCTCCACCGCATTGGGGCTGCCGCTCGGCCCGATCGTGGGTGGCTGGCTGCTGAACCATTTCTGGTGGGGTTCGGTCTTCTTGATCAACGTTCCCCTGGTCGTGGTCGGGTTGATCGCGGTGGCGCTGCTGGTTCCGGAGACCCGCAGCGATTCGGCCTTCCGCATCGATCTGCCCGGTGTGCTGCTCTCGGCCGCGGGCATGCTGGGGTTCACCTACGGATTCATCCGCTTCGGCGAACAGGGGTGGGGCGACGGCGCGGCCTGGGCGGCGGTGGTCGCCGGTGCGGCGCTGCTGGCCGGCTTCGTATGGTGGCAGCGGCGGATCACGCACCCACTGGTCGACATCGCACTGTTCGCCAACCGCGGATTCCGTTGGGGCACCGCGTATTCCGTTTTCGTGAACTTCGCGATGTTCGGCATGTTCTTCACCGTGCCGCAGTACTTCCAGGCGGTGCTCGGCGTCGACTCGCTCGGTAGCGGGCTGCGGTTGCTGCCGCTGATCGGCGGGCTGGTGGTCGGCACGCGGGTGGTCGACAAGCTGCTGCCGAAACTCGGGGCGCGGATCGTGCTCAGCGGTGGCTTCCTCATCCTCGGCGCCGGGCTCGCCATGGGCGCCATGACCCGGGTGAGCAGCGGATACGGCTACACCGCGGCCTGGACCACGATCCTGGGCTTCGCGATGGGCCTGGTCATGCCGGCCGCGATGGGAATGGCGATGGGGCAGCTGGGAGCCGAGCGCGCCGGTTCCGGTTCGGCGCTGCTGCAGGCGCTGCGCCAGGCCGGTGGCACCATCGGCGTGGCGGTGCTGGGCACCGTCCTCGCCACGCAATATCGCTCCGACCTGCGCTCCTACAACCACGAGCCGGTGTCGGACGGTGTGAACGCGGGTGTCGCGGTGGCTCGGACCACCGGCAACGCCGACATGCTCGCCCATGTGCAATCGGCCTTCGTCTCCGGGATGGGCGCGATGCTGTGGCTGTGCGCCGGAGTGTGCGTGGCGGCGGCGCTGCTCGCCGCGATCCGGACCCGAAGCGGGGAGCCGGACCCGCACTCCGCGGCCGATGCGGGAGAATCGGTGCATGTCGGCTGAGTCGAAAGCACCCGCTCGGGCCCACTCCGGGGCGACCACGTCGCCCCGGGTAGGCCTGCGCGAACGCAAGAAGCAGCGCACCCGCCGCACCATCCGCGCGGAAGCGATGAAACTGTTTCAGGCACAGGGGTATTCGGCGACTACGATCGAGCAGATCGCCGAGGCCGCCGATATCTCGCCGAGCACCTTCTTCCGTTATTTCCCGTCCAAAGAGCAGGTGGTGCTGGCCGACGACGTCGATCCGATCATGATCCACGCGCTCGAATCCCAGCCGCCGGAGCTGACGCCGCTGGCCGCGTTCCGCCAGGCGATGCGCGACACCTTCGACAATCTGGACCCGCAGGACTGGCAGTTCGAGCAGGACCGGATGAAGCTGATCTACAACGAGCCCGAGCTGCGCAGCGTGATCATGCAGGAGACCGAACGCAACGTGGATCTGGTCTCCGCGCTGCTCGCCCGCCGAGTCGGCCGCGAACCGAGCGACTTCGAGGTCCGTGCCTTCTCCGGGGCCATGATCGGGGCGATGATGACCGCGTTCGGCCGGGAGGGGCTCGATCTGGACAAGATCGACCGGATCGTGGAATTCATGGAGGCGGGCATGCCGCTGGGGCCGGCGGTCCCCGGGCCGGAATCGGGCGACTGACGCCACCCTCCGATCAGGACGCGGTCAGCTCGGCGGTCGCGCTGTCGTCGGTCATGCCGGCGAAGAAGCCGCCGATCACGTCCTCGATCTCGGAAATCGACCGCGCGCAATACAGAATCGGCTGATAGTGCGTGATGTCGTAGGTCGCGGTGCCCATGTCGTGGATGTTCAGCGGACGCAGCCGGGCGTGCCGGAACTCCTCGATCTCGCCGAACGAGGACAGCAAACCCGCACCGTAGCAACGCACTTCGCCCTTTTCGCGCACTACACCGAATTCCATGGAGAACCAGAATACGTCGGCCAGGAATTTCAACGCCGCCTCGGTCTCCAGCCGGGACGCCGCGGCGCCGACTTCGGCATAGATCGCGGCGAACCGCGGCGACGCCAATTGATTTGCGTGCCCGATGATTTCGTGAATCGAATCGGGCTCCGGCGTGTACAGCGGCGCGGAATGGTGGCGAATGTACTGGGTGGAGTGGAAAATTCGATCGGCGAACGAGCCGAAGAATTCGCGCAGCGGCACCAAACCCGCCGCCGGCACGTAGCGAAAACCGGTGAGCGGCACCAGTTTCGCGGTCACCTCGTCCAGTTGCGGAATATGATCGGCAGGCAGGTCCAGCCGCCGGGCGCCCTCGAGCACCTCCGCCGACGCGTACGTCCGATGTTTGCGCGTCAACTCCGCCGACACGATGCGCCAGACCCGCTGCTCCTCCTCGGTGTAGTCGATGCGCGGCAGCGTCTCGCCCTCCCGATACGCCAGCGCCAGCGCGGCGATCGCGTTGCGCCGCGCCCGATACTCCGTATCGTGCACCCCCGGATGCTCGGCACTCAAATGCACCGTGACATCGCCGTCGTTACCCGTGGTAACCGGCGAATACAGCTGACCTTCGGTGAACATGCCTCCAGGCAAGCACCCGCACCCCGATCCGACAACAAACCCCCAGCAAACTGAGCAAATTGCCTAGTAAACGAAAGACCGCCCGCATCGCGTGATGCGGGCGGCCTGTCGAGTTCGAACTGCTACCTACCTCAGGGCCGGGCGAACAGGAGGGCTCGCTTGACCTCCTGGATGGCCTTGGTGACCTCGATGCCGCGGGGGCAGGCGTCGGTGCAGTTGAAGGTGGTGCGGCAGCGCCAGACGCCTTCGACGTCGTTGAGGATGTCGAGACGCTCGCGGGCACCCTCGTCGCGGCTGTCGAAGATGAAGCGGTGAGCGTTCACGATCGCGGCCGGGCCGAAGTAGCTGCCGTCGCTCCAGTACACGGGGCAGGAGGTGGTGCAGCAGGCGCAGAGGATGCACTTGGTGGTGTCATCGAAGCGCGCGCGGTCGGTCTGGGACTGGATGCGCTCGCGGGTGGGCTCGTTGCCGTGCGTGATCAGGTACGGCTTCACCGCGCGGAACGCGTCGAAGAACGGCTCCATGTTCACCACGAGGTCCTTCTCCACGGGCAGGCCGCGGATCGGCTCGACGGTGACGGTGAGCTCCTTGCCGTTCTTGGGCAGCATGTCGCTCATCAGCACCTTGCACGCCAGCCGGTTCACACCGTTGATGCGCATGGCGTCGGAACCGCAGACACCGTGTGCGCAGGAGCGCCGGAAGGTGAGCGTGCCGTCCAGGTAGGACTTGATGTAGATGAGCACGTTCAGGAAGCGGTCGGTCGGCAGGACCGGCACCTGGAACGAATCCCAGTGCGCGCCCTTGTCGTCCTCCGGGTTGAACCGGGCGACCTTCACCGTCACCATGGTCGACCCGTCGGGCACGGGGGCCGGCTTCTGCCCGGCCGGGGCTTCGGCTACAGCAGTCATCAGTACTTACGCTCCATCGGCTCGTAACGGGTCTGCACGACCGGCTTGAAGTCGAGCTGGATGTCGGCGATCAGCTCCGCCGGCTTACCGGGCTCGACCTGCTTGTACGCCATGGTGTGGCGCATGAAGTTGACGTCGTCGCGGTCGGGGTAGTCCTCGCGGGCGTGGCCGCCGCGCGATTCCTTGCGGTTGAGTGCGCCCACGACGGTGACCTCGGCCAGCTCCAGCAGGAAGCCGAGCTCGACGGCCTCGAGCAGGTCGCTGTTGTAGCGCTTGCCCTTGTCCTGCACGGTGATGTGCTGGTAGCGCTCCTTGAGCGCGTGGATGTCGGTCAGCGCCTGCTTGAGGGTCTCCTCGGTGCGGAACACCGCGGCGTTGGCGTCCATGGTGACCTGCAGCTCGGTGCGGATGTCGGCGACCCGCTCGTTGCCGTGGTCGCTCAGCAGCAGCGTCAGCCAGTCCTGCACCATCTGCGCCGGGTTCTCCGGCAGCTCGACGAATTCGGTGCGGGCGGCGTACTCCGCGGCGGCGATACCCGAGCGGCGGCCGAACACGTTGATGTCCAGCAGCGAGTTGGTGCCCAGGCGGTTCGAGCCGTGCACCGACACGCAAGCGCACTCACCGGCGGCGTACAGGCCGGGGACCACGTCGGTGTTGTTGCGCAGCACCTCGCCGCGGATGCGGGTCGGGATACCACCCATCACGTAGTGACAGGTCGGCATGACCGGCACCGGCTCCTTCACCGGGTCCACACCCAGGTAGGTGCGGGAGAACTCGGTGATGTCGGGCAGCTTCTCCTCGAGCACGTCCTCGCCGAGGTGGGTCACGTCGATGAAGACGTAGTCCTTGTTCGGGCCGCCACCGCGACCCTCGAGGACCTCCTTGACCATCGACCGGGCCACGATGTCGCGCGGCGCGAGGTCCTTGATGGTGGGGGCGTAGCGCTCCATGAAGCGCTCACCGGAGGCGTTGCGCAGGATGCCGCCCTCACCGCGGACGGCCTCGGAGATCAGGATGCCCAGACCGGCCAGGCCCGTCGGATGGAACTGGTGGAACTCCATGTCCTCCAGCGGCAGCCCCTTACGGAACACGATCGCCATACCGTCACCGGTCAGCGTGTGCGCGTTGGAGGTGGTCTTGTACATCCGGCCGGAACCGCCGGTGGCGAAGATGATCGCCTTGGCGTGGAAGACGTGGATCTCGCCGGTGGCCAGCTCGTAGGCGACCACGCCGGTGGCGACCGAACCGCGGTCGGTCTCGCTCATCACCAGGTCGAGGACGTAGAACTCGTTGTAGAACTCCACGTCGTGCTTGACGCAGTTCTGGTAGAGCGTCTGCAGGATCATGTGGCCGGTGCGGTCGGCGGCGTAGCAGGCGCGGCGGACGGGCGCCTTGCCGTGGTCGCGGGTGTGACCGCCGAAGCGACGCTGGTCGATCTTGCCCTCGGGCGTCCGGTTGAACGGCAGGCCCATCTTCTCCAGGTCCAGCACCGCGTCGATGGCCTCCTTGGCCATGATCTCCGCGGCGTCCTGGTCGACCAGGTAGTCACCACCCTTGACGGTGTCGAAGGTGTGCCATTCCCAGTTGTCTTCTTCGACGTTGGCCAGCGCGGCGCACATACCGCCCTGTGCCGCGCCGGTGTGGCTGCGGGTCGGGTACAGCTTGGTCAGCACGGCGGTGCGAGCCCGGGGGCCGGCCTCGATCGCCGCGCGCATCCCCGCGCCACCGGCACCGACGATGACCACGTCGTAGCGGTGTTCCTGAACCGGACGGGATTCACTCATCGCGGAGGCGTTCCTAACTGATGTTGGGGTCGAAGGTGAAGATGACGTAGGTGCCCACGCCCATGATCAGGATCATGGCGACGGCCAGCAGGGTCTTCAGCCAGAAGCGGGTGGAGTCCTTACGGGAGTAGTCGTCGATGACCGTGCGCAGGCCGTTGCCACCGTGCAGCTGCGCCAGCCACAGCATGGCCAGATCCCAGCACTGCCAGAACGGGCTGGCCCAGCGGCCGGCCACGAAGCCGAAGTTCAGTCGCTTCACGCCGCCGTCGAGCATCAGCATGATCGTCATGTGGCCCAGCACCAGCACGATCAGCAGCAGGCCGGAGAAGCGCATGAACAGCCACGCGTACTTCTCGAAGTTGTTGCCGGAGGAACGGCGCGGGGTGCGGGGCGAGTCGAGGCTGGCGGGACGGTCGTAGGACTTGCCGAGAACAGGTGCGGTCATATCAGTGCTCCGTCAGCAGGTAGAAGAACTGGCGGCCGACGCCGGCGGCGGAGACCAGAACCCAGATGGTGAGCACGATCCACAGCATCAGGCGCTGGTACTTGGGGCCCTTGGACCAGAAGTCGACGAGGATCACGCGGACGCCGTTGAGCGCGTGGAACAGCACGCAGACGACCAGGCCCATCTCCATGAGGGCCACGACCGGGTTCTTGTAGGTCTCGATGGCCCGGTTGTAGGTGTCCGGGCTGACCCGCACCAGAGCGGTGTCGAGTACGTGGACGAACAGGAAGAAGAAGATCGTGACACCGGTGATCCGGTGCATCGCCCAGGACCACATACCCGGGTCGCCGCGGTACAGGGTCTTCCGCTTCGGCTGAGCCGGAGCTTCCAGTGTGGTCGTCATAGAGTGCGGTGCCTCCAACGTCGTTGATGGACACGCCGGCGAGCCGGCAGTCGGATCCGGTCGCAGCTTCGGCATACGCCGAGCATGTGAATCTGGAGAAACACCAGCTCAACTCGGGCGCTGACATCCGGAGGCGGTGGCCGGCGGTGCGTTGCCAAACCTGGACCGATCTGTGGAGAACTCTAATCCCCGGCGATTCGCGGAACTAATTCGGCGTGCCGTGCGTTGAGCCTCCAAGCGGCGAGTTAGGTTTGCCTTGCCTGAATGTTCGACGGCGTCGCGGTGCCATTTCTACGCTGTCATATCAGCCATTCGAGCGGAGGTCCGATATGCCGGAAATTGATTGGGATTCCCTGCGTCACAACGCATTTCGAGTAATGCGTAATGCGTATGCACCGTACTCCGGCTTTCCGGTCGGCGCCGCCGCTCTCACCGCCGGCGGTTCCATTGTGAGCGGCTGCAATGTGGAAAATGTCTCATACGGGCTCGGCGTCTGCGCCGAAACTGTACTCGTCGGTAACTTTTGTTCGTCCGGCGGCGGCCGTTTGCTGGCGGTCGCTGTCTGTGATTCGCACGGGGAAATCCTGATGCCCTGCGGGAGGTGCCGGCAGGTGCTCTACGAGCACGGCGGGCCGGAACTGCTCGTCGACCATCGCGACGGCCCGGTACCCCTGGCGAGGTTGCTGCCGGACGCCTTCGGGCCGGACGATCTGGCCGCCGGCCGGAAATGATGTGAATTTCCGCACCCCGAACGGGATCTGGAAGGCTTTTCGCCATGACCCATACGGCGGTGTCGGTGATCGCGGCCAAGCGCGACGGTGCGGAACTCGACGACGAACAGATCGATTGGGTGGTCGACGCGTTCACTCGCGGCGAGGTCGCCGACGAACAGATGTCGGCCCTGGCGATGGCGATCGTGCTGCGCGGCATGACCCGCCGCGAACTCGCCCGGTGGACCGCCGCGATGATCGCGTCCGGGCAGCGGATGGACTTCACGGACCTGCCCCGGCCGACCGTCGACAAACACTCGACGGGAGGAGTCGGCGACAAGATCACCCTGCCGCTGGCGCCACTGGTGGCCGCCTGTGGCGCGGCGGTACCGCAGTTGTCGGGCCGCGGCCTGGGTCACACGGGCGGAACCCTGGACAAGTTGGAATCGATTCCGGGCTGGCGAGCCGATCTGGATACCGCGCGGATGCGGTCGATCCTCGCCGACCCGGAGGTCGGCGCGGTGATCTGCGCGGCCGGGGCGGATCTGGCACCGGCCGACAAGCGTCTGTACGCGCTGCGCGATGTGACCGGCACCGTGGAATCGGTTCCGCTCATCGCCAGTTCGATCATGAGCAAGAAGATCGCCGAGGGAACCGGCGCACTCGTCCTGGATGTGAAGGTCGGCAGCGGCGCGTTCATGAAGAATTTCCGCGACGCCACCGAATTGGCCACGGCCATGGTCGAATTGGGGACCGACGCGGGGGTGCGGACGGTCGCGTTGCTCACCGCGATGGACACCCCGCTCGGGCGTACCGCGGGCAATGCGCTCGAGGTCGCCGAAGCGGTGGAGGTTCTGGCCGGCGGCGGCCCGGCGGATGTCGTCGAGCTGACGGTGGCGCTGGCGCGAGAGATGGTGGCGCAGGCCGGTATTCGCGATGTCGACCCCGCCGCCGCGCTGGCCGACGGCCGCGCGATGGATCACTGGCGGGCGATGATCACGGCGCAGGGTGGCGATCCCGACGCGCCCCTGCCGCGGGCGCGGCACACCGAAACCCTGGTGGCGCAGGAATCTGGCGTCCTCACCCGGCTGGATGCGATGGCCGTGGGGCTCGCCGCATGGCGGCTCGGCGCCGGACGCGCTCGTCAGGGCGATCCCGTGCAGTTCGGCGCGGGCATCGAGATGCACTGCAAGCCGGGCGATCCGGTGACGGCCGGGAAGCCGCTGTTCACCCTGCACACCGACTCCGAAGCGGCGGTACCCACGGCGATCGCGACACTGAGGGCGGGATTCGACATCGGAGCGGTTCCGCCGACCGCGCATCCGCTGACCCTGGGGCGGATCGGCCTCTGAGCACAGTTGGTGACCTGTCTATTGTGCCAATAACCAACGGCACGTCATTCAGGTTGCTATTCTGTGCTCGCGCGACCGCAGAATCCGGCTGGTGAGCACCGCCTGCGTGCGGCGGCATTCGTTGTCACCTAGCGAAGGACGTGTCTCGTGGGTGCTGTCGCTCTCGGACTGATCTTCTTGTTCATCCTGGCCGCCGGCGGATTACGGTCCGTCGAGGTCGGATGCCAGAACACACAGAAATTCCATCTGAAGAACATGTGGCTGTGCGCGGTGGTGTCCTACGCCGTCGCGCTGGCCGGATTCTCGGTCTTCCTCGTGATCTCGACCGTGGTTTCGCATTCGCCGTGGCCGACGTGGGCCGATGTGGAACGGATGCCCTGGTGGGCGCCGTTCGGCGGGCTGATCGGCGGTGTCGCGGTGATCGGCATGATCACCGTGGCCAAATATGTCGGTGTCGCCACCTTCAACGCCGTCGTCATCGTGGCCGAAATGCTGGTCGCGCTGGTGATGGACGACCTGGGCGCGATGGGTTTCGCCGAGCGGCACGCGACGCCGCCGCGGCTGCTGGCCGCGGCGCTGATCACCGTGGCGGTGTATCTCATGGCGAGCGATTCCCGGGAGGCGGCGCCCCGGCCACCCGAGTTCGTGCCGGCCGGGGAGGCGGCGCGATGATCGCCCGCACCACTGTTCGGCAGGCGGCGCTCGGCCGCGGGGCGATGATTCTCGTCTTCGTCCTGATGCTCGTCGGCGGCGCCCTGCGCTCGGTCGAGGCCGGATGCCAGAACTCGCTCAAACTCGCCCTGCACAACGTCTTTCTGTGCGGCGTGATCTCGTACGCGGTGGCGCTCGCCGGTGTCGGCGCGATATTCGCTGTGACACTGGCGATTTCGCCGCATCAGCCGTGGCCGTCCCGATCGGATCTGAAGACGATGCCCCGATGGGCTCCCTTCGGCGGGCTCACCGGCGGCGCCGCCATCTTCGCGATGATCACGGTGGCCTCCAGCGTCGGAGTGAGCACCTTCGACGCCCTGATCATCGCCGGTCAGATGCTGCTCGCGGCGGCCATGGACCATTTCGGTGTGATGGGTTTCCCACGCCGGCCGGTCAGCGCGCAGCGGCTGGCGGGCTGTGCGCTGATCGTCGTGGGCGCCTATCTGATGGCCAGGTACTGAGCCGAGTCCGGCTACATGGGGGCGACCGCCGGGCAACGACAGGCCGGCGGGCAGATGCACACCCGGCAAGTTGCCTGCACGGGCCCGCGAATGCGGATAGCGTCGTTACATGACTGGACCGATGCCTTTGACTCTCGCCTCGATCCGCCAGGCCCCCAAGGCCGTGCTGCACGACCATCTCGACGGTGGCCTGCGTCCCGCGACCGTGCTCGAACTGGCCGAGGACTGCGGATACGACCAGCTACCCGCCACCGACGCGCAGGCTCTGGCGCAGTGGTTCCGCGAAGCGGCCGACAGCGGATCGCTCGAGCGCTATCTGGAGACCTTCGCACACACGGTGGCGGTGATGCAGACCCCGGAGGGACTGCGGCGGGTGGCGCGCGAATGCGCACTGGACCTGGCCGCCGACGGGGTGGTGTACGCCGAGGTCCGCTTCGCGCCCGAACAGCATCTCGAACGCGACCTCACTCTCGACGAGGTCGTCGAGCACACCCTGGCAGGCTTTCGCGAGGGCGAGCGGCTGGCCGCCGAAGCCGGCACCCCCATCCGGGTGACCTGCCTGCTCACCGCCATGCGTCACGCCGCCCGCTCCCGCGAGATCGCCGAGCTGACGGTGCGCTTCCGCGACCGCGGGGTCGGCGGATTCGACATCGCCGGAGCCGAGGCGGGCTATCCGCCCTCGCGGCATCTGGACGCCTTCGAATACATGCGCGCCAACTGTGCGCAGTTCACCATTCACGCCGGGGAGGCGTTCGGGCTGCCGTCGATCCACGAGGCGCTGGCGTTCTGCGGCTGCGATCGGCTCGGGCACGGGGTGCGGATCACCGACGACATCTTCGACGGCGACGGCTCCGAGCCCACCCTCGGGCTGGTGGCCAATTACGTTCGCGACAAACGGATTCCGCTCGAGCTGTGTCCCTCGTCCAATGTGCAGACCGGTGCCGTGCCGGCTCTGGACAAGCATCCGTTCGACCTGCTGGCGCGGTTGCGGTTCCGGGTCACCGTCAATACCGACAACCGGCTCATGAGCGATACCAACATGAGCCGAGAAATGTTGAAGCTGGTCGAAACCTTCGGCTACGGCTGGAGCGATCTGGAACGGTTCACGATCAACGCCATGAAGTCGGCGTTCATCCCGTTCCCCGACCGGCTGCGCATCATCGACGAGGTGATCAAGCCCGGTTACGCCGTGCTGATCGGATGACCACCGCGTCCCTCGGCCGATGACCGCGCCTCGGGAACCGGCTAGCCCTTCTCCAGCCGGTTCTCGAAGGCCTGCTCCAGCGCTCGCCAGCTCTCGGCCTCGGCGGTGAACGGCGGACTCGGCGCCAGCCGGGTCGGGTCCGGCTCCAGCAGGTAGGAGACGTACCAGCCCAGCGGCGTCGACTTCGCCAGCGCCTGCTCGACGGAGTCGTCACCGACGTAATCGGCTGCGTCGGTGAACAATTCGACCGCCAGATCCAGCTGGTCGATATCGACCGCCTTGGGTCCCTGGCCCAGGTCGTCGGCCAGGCCCGGCAGCACGTAGACGTTCTCCTCGGTGACCTCGACCTCGAGCGAGCCGTCGACCGCCGCCGTGCGAACCTCGCCGTAGGTGCTGACCCGCGCCAGATCGTGGTCGTGATCGTCGGCCAGGTAGCGGGCCAGCGCGCGCTCGGAGGGGAAGACGGTGATGGTGCCGTCGTGGCCGAGGAACACCGGCTCGTCGTCCAGATAGCAACGCAGGGTGAAGAATTCGCCTTCGGACGTGACGATCTTGACCGGGTCGATGCCGACCTCGTGCCAGAAGGTCTCCTCTTCGTCCTCGTCGTCTTCCTCGTCGGTGTCCTCGTCCTCGTCGAGGTCGACCGGCTCGATATCGTCGTCGTCGGTGTCGGCGACGTCCTCGGCGTCGACGACGTTCTCCTCGGCGGCCAGCAGTTCCGCCTCCGCCACGGCCAGCGCTTCCTGGTCGACATCCGGAGAGGCCACCACGGAATCGATGGCATCGATGACCCGGTCCCAGTCCTTGGCGATCGCGTTGCCGACCTGATCCCACAGCTGTTCGCCGTCGCGGCCGACGAACGCGGTCACACCCGCCGGCAGAGCGCCGAGGACGGGATGGGAGCCGAAGAACTTGGTGACCACCTCGAGTTCGCACACCTCGCCGATGGTGCGAACCATCTCGAGGGTCTCTTCCAGTTCGGCGATGGTCTCCGGGTCGGGTTCACCGGCCGCGAGTTCGGGAACGCCGACCAGATCGAAGACGTGCTCCTCCTGGGGCTCCAGCTCGGCGGCGGACAAACCCACGACGACCTTCCAGGACGGATGGTCCACCAGATCGTTGTCGTCGTTGGTCCGGATGAACGCGGCGAGCTCCGCGGGGGAGTCGAATCCGTAGAGCTCGTCCTCGTGACCGAGGAATGCCTCCCACTCGTCGTCACCGTCTCGCCAGCGCGGTGCCCACAGGGTGACCAGATCGCCGTCGGTGAGACCGAGCTCGATCGGGACGATGTCTCCAGAAGCCATGACCGGAAGCCTATCGAGCCGTCGCCTTCGGCACTATTCGGCCCGCCCCCCAACGTTTCCCGATTCGGGCGCGGTGAAGGCGGAATTGAGGGTGGCGACCACCTCCGAGCGCTGCTCTCCCGCATTCTGCGCCGCCTGCTGGCAGGCCCAGATGATCAACTGGCCCACTTCGGCCGGAGAATGCGAGGTGACGGCCTCGGACAGGTCCAGGCCGACCAGGGCGCCGTCGCTGTCGACCTCGACGCTCACCGAACCGTCCTCGGCGGTGAACCGGCCGCGCACGTTCTTCAGGTTGTAGAGCGCCGCCTCGAGGGCCTCGAGTTTATTCGTCGCCGCGGCGACGAGGGCATCCATTTCCGCGCTCACAGTGCGTCCTTTCCGGCAGATGCGCCAACGCTCATGCTGTGCTTGTCAACCGTACGAACGGGGCGCCGCGTGGTTACGCTCCGCAGCCTGTTTTGCCCGCGACCGTTCATACGGGCCTCATCCAGCTGGTGGGGCCGGTGTCCTCGTCGTCCATGCGGTCGAGTTCGTCGACGGCTTCCTGGCGGGTGGGCAGGCCCAATTTGTCCAGGATCTCGGTGGGCATGCCGGATTCGGCGAGCAGTTCGCGCCGGCGGGCCTTGGCGACGATCGCCGACCGCTTGGTCAGCCGCAGAATCTCCGCGGCCAAAGCCTGTGCGCCGTAACGGTATTCGCTGCGCTCGAATTTGATCTCCACCGGAATGCCCTGATCGGTGGCCCGCACACTGATGGTGCCGGCGCGATTGGTGCTGGCGGCGACCGTGACGCTCGGGATCTGCTGGTGCTGCGGCTGGCTCATGACGTCGGCCTGTAGAACCCGTGGAACGCCATTCCCATGTTCTCCGTTCGAATCGGGTCGATCTGCACCGGATCACCGGCCTCGACCATCTGTCCGTTACCGACGACCATCGCGACGTGACCGTCCCAGATGGCCAGATCGCCCGGCATGACATCGCCCGGGCTCACCGGTGTGGCGCCGGCACTCTGATCGCAGGCGAGTCGGGGCAGGTCGACGCCGGCCTCGCCGTAGGCCCACTTGGTCAGGCCGCTGCAGTCCAGGCCGGCCCCGGGGGTGTTGCCGCCCCAGACGTACGGCGTGCCGCAGGCGCTGATAGCGGCCTTGACCGCGGTGGCGGCCTTCTGATTGGGCGCCTCGACCTGGCTGCCGTCGGGCAGGGTGATCATGACGCCGCCGTGGCGGCCGGGCTTGTCGGCGCCGGACTGCTGGGCTCCGGGAGTCCTCGTGCCGCCCGAGCTCGACCGCGACTGCGTCGCCGCGGAGGCCGGGCTGGTCATGCTGCTCATCATCGAACCGCCGCTCGATACCAGACCGCCGAGCAGTGAACCGGCCGTCTGGGCGCCGGTGCTCAGCGCGGGTGCGGCGGCAGCGGCCGCGGCCACCGGAGTGCTCGACATGGACGGCGTCGGCGGGGGCGGGGTGAGGTCGTTCATGGAGGTGGTGTGCGTGTCGAGTTCCGACCGCACCCGGCCGACCACGCCGAGCGCCTGGCCGAAATGGTCGATCGCGGAGTTCACCACGGTGATCAGTCCCAGGGGAGTCGTCACCGCGGGCCCCAGCGCCGTGACCGACTGCACGAACGACTGGACGATTCCGTCGAGTTCCTTCTGGCCCGTCTGCACCGAGGCGGCGGCCTGGCTGACCACATCGGCCATATCGTTGCCGCGATCCGACATCGCGGCCGCCGAGGTCTGTACCTTGAGCGCCTTGTCCATCGCCGCGTCGCCACCACCGCCGTTCCAGGCGTTGGTCATCTGATTGATGCTCGCGCTACCGGCCTGATGAATTCCGTCGAGATGGGTGGACACCTGGCGCAGCGCATCGGCCGGGCCGCCGGCGGGCAGCACCCCGGAGCCGAAGCTGGTGAGCAGATCGATGAGTGGCTGGGCGAGTGCGTCGAGATCGATGACGCCCGTCATCCGATCGGGCCTTCCGCGGCGCGCAGGGCGGCGGCGTGGGCGGCGTCGGTTTCGGAATAGGTGGCGGCGGCGCCCGTCGCGGCGGCTCCCACACTGCCCATCACCGCGGACAGTTCGCCGATCCCCGCGACATGCCCGGCATGGGCCGCGGCATAGGCAGCGACGAAATCGCCCCCCACCAAACCGAAGATCGGACCGAGCAGGACCGGGTCGGCGCCGGCGGCGCCCGCCGCGGCCACACCCATTTCACCGGCCAGTCCCGCAGCTGTGGCACCGTAGGCGGCGACGCCCTCGGTGTCGACCGAGATCCTGTGCATCAACATCCCCCATCGTGCTGGTCTGGTGGCAGATTACGTCATCCGAGTAGTTCGACGCATGCCCCTGCGCAACAGTTCCCACTCCGGTTGCGGAAATCCGCCCTCGGTTGCCGATTTCCAACCCCGACAGACCTTATCGTTCCCTCATGCGTACGCATATCGTGGAACACCCGCTGACGGTCACCCTCCTGACGACCATGCGCGATGCCCGCACATCCAACGCGGGATTCCGGGCGGCACTGGCCGATCTGACCGGATTCCTCGTCTACGAAGCGCTGCGGGAAGCCCCGACCCACACCTTCGACATCGACACCCCGGTGGCGCCGACCCGGGGCGCCCGGC
The DNA here is from genome assembly GCF_001665695.1 of Nocardia sp. 852002-51101_SCH5132738. NCBI lineage: Bacteria > Bacillati > Actinomycetota > Actinomycetes > Mycobacteriales > Nocardiaceae > Nocardia > Nocardia sp. 852002-51101_SCH5132738. The sequence continues at coordinate 16,425 of NZ_LZML01000210.1, forward strand.
TGGCGCAACCACCGCTGCTGGTGCCGGTCTTGCGCGCCGGCCTCGGCATGGTCGACGCCGCCAGTGCGCTGATTCCGGAATCCCGTGTCGGTTTCGTCGGCGTGGCGCGCGACGAGCAGACCCATCGGCCGGTGCCGTACATGGAATCGCTGCCGGCGGACCTGTCGGGCCTGCCGGTCTTCGTCCTCGATCCGATGCTGGCCACCGGTGGATCGATGCGCCACACCCTGGAACTGCTGTCCGCCCGCAACGCCACCGACATCACCGCCATCTGCGTCGTCGCCGCCCCGGAAGGCATTGCCGCGCTGGAGAAATCGGGTCTGCCGGTGCGACTGGTGACCGCCGCGGTCGACTCCGGACTCAATGCCGACGCCTTCATCGTGCCGGGGCTGGGTGACGCCGGCGACCGCCAATTCGGCCCGCGCCACGACTGATGCCGCCCGGGTAGCATCCAGCCGAACCGCGGGATCGGTAGGGTTCGCGCGGAAGGCTCAGCTGTTCACAACTTCTCGCAGAACTCGCGCAGTGCCGAGAGTCGTTGTGCTGCAACCGCTTTCGACGAAGTCAGCGAGTCGCGGTCGCGAACCGGCTCGACGACCTCCAAATAGCATTTGAGTTTCGGCTCGGTACCCGATGGGCGGATGACGATGCGCTGCCCCTCGCCTTCGAAGATCAAGGCGTCGGTGCGCATCCGGCCGCGAACCGTGGAAAGGTCGGTGCAGGTGACGGGCACGCCCGCGATGACATCGGGCGGCGTATCGCGCAGGCGGGCAACGGCTCGAGCGGCGGCCGCCTGATCGGGCAATCGCAGCGAAACCTGGTCGCCGGCGTGCAGGCCGAATTCCACGGCGTAGTCGTCGAGGACGTCGAGCAGGGAACGCCCCTGCTCGCGCAGGCGGGCGGTGAGGTCGGCGGCGGCGACGGCGGCGGTGATGCCGTCCTTGTCGCGCACGGCAGCCGGATCGACGCAGTGGCCGATGGCCTCCTCGTAGGCGTACACGAGGCCCTCCCCGGCGCGTGCCAGCCATTTGAATCCGGTGAGCGTCTCGGCGTACCGGGCCCCGCGCGCCGGCGCGAGTTTCCCCAGCAGTCGCGACGATACTACGGTGGTCGCGACCAGCGCGTCCGGTGCCGCGTTGCGCAGGACGTAATCGGCCAGCAGCACACCGGTTTCGTCGCCGCGCAGCATGCGCCACCCGTTCGGGCCGGGGACCGCGAGCGCGCAGCGATCGGCATCGGGATCGAGTGCGACGGCGAGGTCGGCGTCGATCTTCTCCGCCAGTGCCAGCAGCAGATCCGCGGCGCCCGGCTCCTCCGGATTCGGGAACGCCACGGTCGGGAAGTCCGGATCGGGTGCGAACTGTTCCTCGACCACATGGACGTCGTGGAACCCGGCGGCGGCCAGCGCGGCCACCGCCGTCTCGCCGCCGACGCCGTGCATGGGAGTCAGCGCGATCCGGATATCGGGGCGCTGCACCGTCATTCGGTCTCCCGCAATCGGTTCGCCGTCGCGGTCCTCGTTCGCGGTGTGGTGGCCCGCATGGACCGGAATCGTTCGCGCGCCGCCGATCGCCTCGGGCACGGCAGCGGCTCGCGCCAGATAGCGGCGGACGAGTTCCTCGCCGAGTTCGGCTCGCCCGGCATCATCGGGCAGCGACAGGATCGACGGTGAGGGGGCGCCGGCGGCCGGATCGGTGCGGGCGATCGGTTCGGTGACCGCATCGATACAGCGCTCGATCTCGGTGTCGGCGGGCGGGATCAGCTGGGAACCGCCGTCCAGATAGAGCTTGTACCCGTTGTCCGTGGCGGGGTTGTGGGACGCCGTGATCTGCACGCCGGCCACCGCACCCAGCTCCCGTACCGCGAACGCCACGATCGGCGTCGGCAGCGGCTGTGGCAGGAGCAGCACCGAAAAGCCCGCTGCGGCAAACACTTCCGCGGTGACCGTGGCGAACTCCGCGGAGCCGTGCCGGGCGTCGCGACCGACGATCACCAGACCACCGCCGAGGCAGCGGTCCCGGAGCCACGCCGCCACACCGGCGCTCGCGCGTGCCACGGTGCCGATGTTCATCCCGTCCGGCCCCTCCTGAAGCGGGCCGCGCAGACCTGCCGTTCCGAATCGCAACATGGCGGCCGCCTACAGCCGTTCCAGCACACCGCGCAACAATTTGCCCAATCTCGGTGCGGCGGCCTGCCCTTCGGCGAGTACCTCCTGGTGGGACAGCGGTGCGCCGGTCACGCCCGCGGCCAGATTGGTCACCAGCGATATGCCCAGCAGCCGCAGCCCCAGCGAGCGGGCCGCGATCGCCTCCAGCACGGTCGACATGCCGACCAGATCGGCGCCCATGCCGCCGAGCATACGGATCTCGGCGGGCGTCTCGTACTGCGGTCCGTTCAGGCCCGCGTAGACGCCCTCACTCAACGACGGGTCGATTTCCCTTGCCAGCGTGCGCAATTCGGGATCCCAGGCATCGACCATGTTCACGAACGCGGCACCGGTGAGCGGAGTGCGCCCGGTGAGATTGAGGTGATCGCTGATCAGCACGGGCTCGCCGACGCGCAGGCCCGGGCGGATACCGCCCGCGGCGTTGGTGAGGATCACCGTCTCGGCACCCGCCGCGGCCGCCGCGTGCACCGCGTGCACCACCCGATGCGGTTCGTAGCCCTCGTAGAGGTGCTGGCGGCCCATCATCAGCAGCACCGGCACCTCACCGACCGCTACCGAATGCACGATGCCCTGATGGCCCTGCGCCGTCGGCGGTTCGAAGCCGGGCAGCTCGGTCATCGGAATCGACGCCCGCGGCGCTCCGATCTCGGTGGCGGCGGACTGCCAGCCGGATCCGAGTATCACCGCGACCCGATGGTGCGTGACTCCCGTACGTGTGGCGATCGCCTCGGCGGCCTGTTCGGCAAGCATGCGCCCACGATAGTGCGCCGACGGGCCGGTTGTGCGCGTCGCGGGCCGGACACGACCACCGCCGCCGGGCGCGGTCGCCGGGGCGGGGGCAGGATGGTGCCGTGCGTGAACTCGTGGTCCTCGGGACGGCCAGTCAGGTGCCGACCCGCCGACGCAATCACAACGGATATCTGTTGCGCTGGGACGGTGACGGCCTGCTGTTCGATCCCGGCGAGGGGACGCAGCGGCAGATGCTGTTCGCGGGGGTTTCGGCGAGTGCCATCACCCGGATCGGGCTGACGCACTTCCACGGTGATCACTGCCTGGGCCTGCCCGGGGTGCTGGCGCGGCTGAATCTGGACCAGGTGACCCATCCGGTCGACATCTGCTTCCCGGAATCGGGTGCCGATCTGCTCACGCACCTGCGCGGGGTGGTACCCCCGTTTCCCGGTCTGCGCGAACATCCGATCGACGCGGACGGTCCGGTGCCGCTGCCCGACGCGCCGTTCACCTTCGAGGCCATGCGGCTGTCGCATCGCATCGACACCTTCGGGTACCGGCTGGTCGAACCCGACAGCCATCGGATCCTGCCGGAGCGGCTCGCCGAATTCGGCCTGGCGGGTCCGGTGGTCGGGGCACTGCAGCGCGAAGGCGCGGTGCGACTGCCCGACGGCCGCACGGTCACCGTCGACGAGGTCTCGGCCCCGCGGCCCGGACAGCGCTTCGCCTTCGTGATGGACACCCGAATGTGTTCGGGCGTAGCGGAATTGGCCGAAGGCGCCGATATGCTCGTCATCGAGTCGACCTTCCTGGAGGCCGAGGCGCAGCTGGCCGACGATTTCGGCCATCTCACCGCGGGGCAGGCGGCACGCGTGGCCGCGGAGGCGGGCGTGCGGACCCTCGTCCTCACCCATTTCTCGCAGCGCTACGGCGATCTGTCCGGGCACCGGGCCGAGGCGGAGCGGTATTTCGACGGGGAGCTGGTGATCGCCGAGGATCTGATGCGGGTGCCGATCCCGCCACGTCGCTGACACGTACCCGGCCGGTGATGACAACTCGTCGGTAACTTGGCCGGGGGTGTGATGCGGCCGTTCATACGGCGCTGCATATTCTCTGCCTATGCCGTACTTGGACCGTGACGGGGACGTATTCGTGCTCTACCTCGGCAACGAGGGTCAGACCGACAGCGAGAACCGCTTCCACCCCGACTGGATCGACGCCTTCCACGCGAAACTGGACGAGGTAGAGGCCGCCGAGGGGCCGGCGGCGCTGGTCACGGTGGCCACCGGAAAGTTCTTCAGCAACGGCCTGGACACCGACTGGCTGTTCGGCAACATGGACAAGATGCACTGGTACCTGGACCGGGTGCATTCCGTCTTCAGCCGGTTGCTGGCCTTCGGTATGCCGACCGTCGCCGCGCTGAACGGCCACGCCTTCGGCGCCGGCGCCATGCTGGCCACCTCGCACGACTTCCGGGTGATGCGCTCGGATCGCGGGTACTGGTGCCTGCCCGAGGTTCACCTCGGGATGCCGTTCACGGTCGCGATGAACGCGCTCGTCACCGAACGGCTGACCAACCAGGTCGCGCTCGAGGCGATGACCACGGGCCGGCGCTACGGCGCCGCCGACGCGATCGCCGCGGGCATCGTCGACGAGGCGGCCGAGGCGGACGGCGTCCTGGCCGCGGCCGTGGCGCGGGCCGCGGCGCTGACCGGCAACCGCAAGCCGAATCTGCCGGTCATCAAGCGTGCGCTGCACGGACGGGCGCTCGCGGGCCTGAATACCCCGACCACACCGGAGAATCTCGCCTTCGGCTCCTGATAACCCGATGATCATCGCGTGGCGCACAGTGCGAGACTGTGTGCCATGCCACGCAGCGGGGACGAACGCAGCTGGAGTCGAACGGGCCGGTCGGCGCACCGGGCCGCGGCGCCCGGCTGCGCCTGCGCCGACGATGCCGATGCCGACGACGCTCGTGCCGACGATTTCGACGCGCATGTGGCCCCGGCCGATCCTGCCCTCCTCGCCGCCGCCGATGCCGCGGTCACGGCCGCCGAATCGGATCTGATCGCCCTCTCGCATTCCATTCACGCCGAACCCGAGCTGGCGTTCGCCGAGCACCGCAGTGTCGCCAAGACGCTGGTCCCGCTGCGTGAGCGCGGATTCGGTATCGAGACGCCGGTCGCGGACCTGGACACCGCCTTCGTCGCCACCTACGGCAGTGGTGATCTGGTGGTCGGAATCTGCGCCGAATACGACGCGCTGCCCGAGATCGGTCACGCCTGCGGCCACAACATCATCGCCGCGGCGGCGGTGGGCGCGGGCCTGGCCCTGGCCGAGGTGGCCGATCGGTGCGGCCTCACTGTGAAGGTGTTCGGCACGCCGGCCGAGGAGAGCGGCGGCGGCAAGGTGCTGATGCTCGAGCGCGGGGTCTTCGACGGGGTCGCGATGGCCCTGATGGTGCACCCGGGTCCGCTGGACATCGTGGGTGCGCGGTCGCTGGCGCTGGCCGATCTGTCGGTGTCCTTCCACGGCCGCGAGGCACATGCCAGCGCCGCGCCGGAGTACGGCCGCAACGCCGGGGACGCCGCCACCGTCGCGCAGGTCGCACTGGGTCTGCTGCGTCAGCATCTGCGCCCCGGCCAGCAACTCCACGGTATAGTCGAGTCGGGCGGTGTTGCCCCGAATATCGTGCCCGGCCATGCGGAACTGTTGTATTACCTGCGGGCAGACGATTCCGCATCCCTCGACGATCTGCTGCAGCGCGCCTCGGCCTGCTTCGAGGCGGGAGCGCTGGCGACCGGATGCACCCATGAAATCCGGGCGCTGGCGCCCACATATACCGAGCTCACGCCGGATTCCGCACTACTGTGTGCCTACCGCGAGCAAATCATCGGTATGGGTCGCGTGCCGCTCGCGCCGGACCTCGAGGCAGCACGGCCGCTGGGCAGTACCGATATGGGCAATGTCACCAACGTCATTCCCGGCATCCACCCGGTTATCGGCATCGAGGCGAACGGCGCGGTGACACACCAGCGGGAGTTCGCCGCGGCCTGCGTGACGCCGTCGGCCGATCTCGCGGTGGCCGACGGGGCGCGGGCACTGGCCCGTACCGCAATCCAGGTTGCGGGCGATCAACTACACAGGGACAGGTTGTTGGAGCGCAGTATTCAGCGACAGGAGGAAATTCGGTGAGCACGATCGGCCGGTCATCACCGGCGGGCCGCGAAGGAGATGCCGCGGCGGGTCGCGGCGACGATACCGCCACCGGTTCGGAGGACGACTCCGCGACCGGTGCGCGCCCTTCCGCGGCGGCGGGCCGCGCAGCAGCAGCCCCGGGCCTGCAGAGCAAGGCGGCCACACCGGGCCTGCAGGGCAAGGCGCTGGGCCCGGAGGCCGGCACGTGTCGGCACACCGGGCTCGCGACCGGACGGCAGGCGGAGATCACGGCCGGACAGGCGGCGGTCGAGGCGTGGCTGCGTGACCACGGTGACGATCTGATCGGCTGGCGCCGCCACATCCACGCCAATCCGGAACTGTCCCGCGCCGAGCACGGCACCACCGAATTCGTCGAGTCCTGGCTGGTGAAGGCCGGTCTGGAACCGCGCAAACTGCCCACCGGCACCGGTTTGATCTGCGATATCGGCCCGGCGGGGCCACGCCTGGCCCTGCGCGCCGATATGGATGCGCTCCCGCTGCAGGAGTACACCGGCCGGCCGTTCGCCTCGACCGTCCCCGGGGTATCCCACGCCTGCGGTCACGACGCGCACACCGCGATCCTGCTCGGCACCGCCCTGGCCCTCGCCGAGATGGACGAACTGCCGGTCGGCGTCCGGTTGGTCTTCCAGCACGCCGAGGAGGTCATGCCCGGCGGTGCCATCGATATGGTCGCCGCGGGTGCGATGGACGACGTCTCGCGGGTGTTCGCCCTGCACTGCGATCCCCGGCTCGAGGTCGGCCGGATCGGGGTGCGGGTCGGAGCCATCACCTCGGCCGCCGACACCGTGGAACTGGTGCTCGACTCGCCGGGCGGGCACACCTCCCGGCCGCATCTGACCAGCGATCTGGTCTATGCCATCGGCACCGTCATCACCGGCCTGCCGGGTCTGCTCAGCCGTCGCATCGATCCGCGAACCAGCACGGTGATGGTGTGGGGCGCGGTATCGGCGGGTAAGGCGCCCAATGCGATTCCGCAGACCGGCATGCTTACCGGCACCGTGCGGACCGGGGATCACACCACCTGGTCGCTGCTCGAGCCGATGGTCCGCGAAATCGTCGACGGACTGCTCGCCCCGACCGGCGTGCGATATCAGCTGAACTACAAGCGCGGCGTGCCGCCGGTGGTCAACGACGAATTCTCCACCCGGATGTTCGAGGACGCGATTCTCGGTCTGGGCCCGGACGCGCTCTCGGATACTCCGCAGTCGGGCGGTGGCGAGGACTTCTCCTGGTACCTCGAGGAGGTTCCGGGTGCGATGGCGCGGCTGGGCGTGTGGTCGGGCGAGGGCCCGCAACTGGACATCCACCAGCCGACCTTCGACATCGACGAGCGCGCGCTGGCGGCCGGCGTGCGCGTGATGACCAATCTGGTCCTGCAGGCACGCTGACCGGGCGGCCCGCCCGGTGCGAACTCGGCGGGCTGTTCGGCTCTGTCCCCGCGGTCGTCCGGCTACATCGAGCCGAAAGTCCCCGGACCGACGTTGCGGCTGTTGCGGGTGCGCAGCGCGTGGACGTAATCGGCCGGGGCTCCGGCTTTTTCGGCCGCGTCGGCGATCACACCGATGTAGCGGGCCGAGGGCAGCCCGCCCTCGTAGGCATCCAGCACGTACAGCCACGCCAAACCCGGCTGCGTACCCGTGCCCGAATTGGGCGAGACCCGGAGCCGGATCTTCTTGTGGATACCGAAATCCGAACCCTCCCACCGGTCGAGGCTCTGCTCGTCCTCGGCGGAGACGTCGTACAGCACGACGAAGACCCGGGAGCCCGGATCCTCGACCACCGTCGCGAGCGGCCCTTCCCAGCCGATGTCGTCGCCGGCGAAGGTCAGGCGCCACCCTTCCAGCCAGCCCGTTCCGTAGACGGGGGAGTGCGGACAGCGCTTGAGCATCTGCTCCGGGTCCATATTGGATCCGTAGGCGGCGTATATCGGCACCTGGCAAGAGTATCGAATGTAGGGACCGCTTGTTTCGATCCGGCCGGGTTCGGGCCCTTCCTGTCTTCGGCGAGGCGGGCGAATGTCCGGAGAATTACCGGAACGTGACACGCGCAACGTCACCCATGACGCGGTCAAAACGATGAGGAGCAGGACCGATAACGTTGACGGCAGTGCCGGAGATCCCGGCCGGACGGCTCGATAGCGGAGGTACACATGGCCCGCATTGCAATCATCGGGGGCGGCCCCGCCGGCTACGAGGCGGCGTTGGTGGCAGCTCAGCACGGAGCCACGGTCACCGTGATCGACTCCGACGGTATCGGTGGCGCATGCGTGCTGTGGGACTGCGTCCCGTCCAAGACCTTCATCGCTTCGACCGGGGTGCGCACCGACCTGCGCCGCGCGCGTGATCTGGGCATCACGCTGCACATGGCGCAGGCGCAGGTGCGATTGTCGGAGGTCAACTCCCGGGTGAAGGCGCTGGCGCAGGCGCAGTCGTCCGACATCCGGTCCAAGTTGCAGGCCGCCGGAGTCACCATCCTCAACGGCCGCGGTCAGCTGATCGACCAGATCGCCGGTCTGGCCACACATCTGGTGCGCGCGACGCTCGCCGACGGCACCGAACGGGTGATGGAGGCCGAGATCGTCCTGATCGCCACCGGCGCCAGCCCGCGGGTGCTGCGCGGCGCCGAACCCGACGGTGAGCGCATTCTCACCTGGCGTCAGCTCTACGACGTCAAGGAGCTGCCGGAAACGCTGGTCGTGGTCGGCTCCGGTGTCACGGGCGCCGAATTCGTCTCCGCGTACACCGAGATGGGCGTGAAGGTGAAGCTCGTCTCCAGCCGCGACCGGATGATGCCGGGAGAGGACGCCGACGCCGCGCTGGTCCTCGAGGACGCCCTGGCCGAACGCGGGGTGGAGCTCGTCAAGCAGGCCCGGGCCGACGCCGTCGAGCGGACCGCGGACGGGATCGTGGTCAAACTATCCGACGGGCGCACGGTCACCGGCTCCCATGCGCTGATGACGGTCGGTTCCACGCCCAATACCCAGGATCTGGGCCTCGAGCGCATCGGCATCGAACTCGACCGCGGCGGCTATCTGCGCGTCGACCGCGTCTCGCGGACGGCGGTGCCCGGGATCTATGCCGCCGGCGACTGCACCGGGCTGCTGCCGCTGGCCTCGGTCGCGGCGATGCAGGGCCGGATCGCGATGTATCACGCACTCGGCGAGGGCGTGCAGCCGATCCGGTTGAAGACGGTCGCCTCCGCGGTGTTCACTCGGCCCGAGATCGCCACGGTCGGTGTCAGCCAGACCGCGATCGACAACGGTGAGGTGCCCGCGCGCACGGTGATGCTGCCGCTCAACACCAATCCGCGGGCCAAGATGTCGGGCCTGCGCCGCGGTTTCGTGAAGATCTTCTGCCGGCCCGCCACCGGCGTGGTGATCGGTGGCGTGGTGGTCGCGCCCATCGCCTCCGAACTGATCCTGCCGATCGCGATCGCGGTACAGAACAACCTGACGGTGAACGACCTGGCACAGACGTTCTCGGTGTACCCGTCGCTGTCCGGATCGGTCACCGAGGCGGCGCGGCAACTGATGCGTCACGACGACCTCGATTAGTGGGCGGCTGCTGTTTCAAATGTGCTGCCCCGCTTGACGTTTTGCCGGACGGAGTGCGGCTTCCCACAGCCGGGTAGCACCAGTTGCCTGAAACTTGTTCGTGTGGTTCACTTCCGGCAGAGATGTCAGTGGTGGGCGGTTGGCAGGTTCACGTGCGGGGGGAATGCAATCTTTCCCGGGCAGGGAATCCGCGAGCGGCTCGCGGACCGCAGCAGGGTGCGGGCCGGACATCGATGAGGGACCAATGGAGACGGCCCCATCGGACGGCGTTCGTCGGTCGGTGGCAGTGGCCGAGCTCGGGAAAGGGATTGCGAGACAGTGAAACATCGTAAGCCGAGTCGGGCGCAGCGAGCGATGGCCACGACGTCGTTGCCACTGGCCACCGCGGCCGCCGTGGCAACCATCCTCGCGTCGGGTACGGCGAGTGCCGCGCCGGCCGATCAGCCGAGCGTGCCGACCACTCCGGCGCAGCCGGGCGCCACCAACGAGGCCCCCGCGCAGGACAACAACAACAACGGCCAGAGCCAGAACGCGCCGGGCACGCAGGAGAACGCCCCGCAGCAGAACGGCACTCAGCAGAACGGGCCGCAGCAGAACAACAACCAGCAGAACGGGACCCAGCAGAATGGGCCCCAGCGCAACGGCAATCCGCAGCCGGGCGTCACCACCCCCAATCAGCCGGGTGTCACCACGCCGAACCAGCCGGGCGTCACCACCCCGCAGCCGGGCGTCACGACCCCGAACCAGAACGCGCCGAAGCCGGACCAGAACCTGGCCTCGCCGACGCAGCCGGGTGTGACCACCCCGCGTGTCGCACCGCTGCCGGTGCCGGGTCAGGGCAACCAGGTGCAGCCGGCCGTCGTTCCGGACCAGCCCACCCCGAACGGTCAGGCCGACCAGCTGAAGCCGGGTCAGCAGTCGCCGGACCAGACCGTGGGCACCCCGAACAAGCCGCAGTCGCACGACGGCAGCATGGACACGCTGCGTAGCCAGCAGGGCAACTCGGCCCCTTCGCAGCAGGCGCAGTGGACCTCTCCGAGCCTGCAGTCCGCACCGGCCGCGCCGGTCGTGCAGATGAACGGCCCGCACACCGAGGTCGGCGCCAACGTCGACGGCGGCGGGCTGCTGCCGGGCTACGTAGCCAACACCCACCACTTCAGCAACCTCGACGGGTATGTCGGCACGGTCGGCTACAGCACTCCCAACGGGGTGGGCGACGCTGGTGTGTCGGTGGAGTTCGTCGAGGCGAACAAGGTCAAGATCACCTCGTACACCCACGCCACCGGCTTCGACGACATGAAGTCCGAGAGCTACGTCGACACCACCCAGGCCAATGCGGCCAAGGCGGCCGTCGAGGGCTGGATCAAGCAGCAGCCGGGCGGCGCCGCGGCACTGGATGCGGCCGCTCAGATTGGTAGACTCCCGCAGGGTGATATCGCTCCGCAAACGGTGAATGTCGCTGGTGCGACCACACAGTGGGGTGGCACGGTCCAGTACTGATCCAGTACTGATACAGACTGAATCGGCGCATGGGGCGGTCGTTCGCGACCGCCCCATGCGTGTGTCTCGGGGAAGGAACGGGTGATGGCCTCCGGCGACGATCAGGGCCGGGACGAAGGCGAGTCGGAATTCGGCCCGCCGGTTTCCGGATTCGGACCACCGCTGAACGATTTCGGGCCGCCGACGGGTGAAACGGGTGCGGTCGGCTGGGCGCCGGTCGGAGAACCGGAGCGTCCCACACTGGGCTGGCAGCCCGCCGACACTCCCGCGGCGCCGTCCGTACCGCCGCCGCCCGCGCAGTACCGCGCGCCGGATTCGACCGCGGCGCCCGAAACCGTTCGCCACCCGGCACCGGAGACGCCACGCGCGCCCGAAACCGTGCGGACGCCCGCGCCGGAAACCATGCGGACGCCCGCGCCCGAAACCCGCCGCGTTCCCGAGCCGCCGCACAGCACGGACGCGGCACGCGCCCCGGAGACGGTGCGCTACCCCGACGCCGGCGGTGCCGACGCGGACCGCGGAACCTGGTGGCGCGCAGACGATTCCGGCTTCCCACCCACCCCGCCGCGGGAAACCACGGGCTCGCTGTGGGACGACGACGAACTGGCGAAGAAGCTCACGGTGCCGCGCGGTGGCGCCGAGCAGAAGTCGGGTTCGGGCTCGCTGTGGGACGACGACGAGCTGGCCAAGAAGCTCGCGCCCTCGCGGCCGGTGCCCGGACCGGAACCCGCCGAGGCCGGCCGCAACAAGACGGTCCTGATCGGCAGCATCGGCGCGGCGGTCGTGCTGATCGTGGCGTTGATCGTGGTTGTCGTCTTCGCCACGAGCGGTGGTGGCGACAAGTCCGACAATGCGCAGGCCGGTGGTGCGACCAATGCGGCCGACGGCACCGGCTGCCAGGCCCGCACCGAGGGCAATCTGGTCTACGGCAACGGACCCGGCGACACCTCGAGCGGTGCGAACGCAATCTTCGGCTACCAGCACGCGTATTACACCGATCGCAATGCCGAGAAGGCGCACACCTTCATCGCTCCTGGGGCGAACGTGCAGGCCCCGCCGGACCTGCAGAAGACCATCGACGAGCACATCCCGAAGGGCACGACGTACTGCCTGCGGATCGCGACGACCGCGCCCAACCAGTTCAACGTCGAGGTCTCGGAGTTCCACCCCGACGGTACGAAGTCGTTGTATCTGGAGGTCATCACGACCGTGAATCAGGGAGGCCGGAACCTCATCCAACTGATCCAATCGTTCTAAATCTCACAATATGAGAATTTGAGTTCATATTGTGGATGTCGCTGTGCGAAAGTGGAGGTACCACCCTTTTCGCTCGGAGGTCTCCATGTCGCCGCATACTCCACCCCTGTCCCGTCGGCTGGGCGGTCTGCAGAGTTCGGCGATTCGGGATCTGCTCAAGCTGACCTCCCGGCCGGACGTAGTCAGCCTGGCCGGGGGCCTGCCCGACGAACAGCTGATGCCGCGCGATGCCATCGCCCGCGCCGCGGAGTCGGCGCTGGCCGACCCGTCCCGGTTGCAGTACACCGAGTCCGCGGGTTGGGGGCCGCTGCGTGAGGTGCTCGCCTCGCGGGAGTCGGTGCGACTCGGCCGGCCGGTGCCGGTGGAGGAGATCTTCGTCACGCACGGTTCGCAGCAGGCTCTCTCGCTGCTGGGTGAGGTCCTGCTGGATCCGGGCGCTCTCGTCGTGGTCGAGGATCCGGCCTACGTCGGTGCGCTGCAGGTGTTCCGCGCGGCGGGGGCGCGGATCGTGGCGATTCCGCTGGATTCCGACGGTATGCGTGTCGACGCTCTGGCCGAACTGCTCGAGCGCGGCGAGCGTCCGGCGCTGGTGCATACGGTGAGCAATTTCCACAACCCGCGGGGTGTGACGCTGATCCCGCGGCGTCGTCGCGAACTGGCGGCGCTGGCCGAACGCTACGGCTTCTGGGTGGTCGAGGACGATCCGTACGGCGAGCTCTGGTTCGATCGCCCCGCGCCGCAGGCCGTTGCCTCCTACTCGCCCAACGTGATCCGGCTGTCGAGCGCCTCGAAGATCCTGGCGCCGACACTGCGGGTGGGCTGGATGATCGCCCCGAACGCGGTGTGCCGTGGCGTGGAATTGCTGAAGCAGGGCGCCGATCTGTGCGGTTCGGCGCTCACCCAGCAGATCGCCGCGGACCTGCTGGCCGACGAGCCGTGGCTGGGCGCCCACCTGGACAAGGTGCGCGGCATCTACGGCGAGCGTGCCACCGCCCTGGTGAACGCGGTTCGCACCCGTTTCGGCGACCGGGTGGTGAGCACCGACGCCGCCGGCGGCATGTTCGTGTGGCTCGACTTCACCGACGGCACCGATACCGTCGAACTGCTTCCGCGCGCGATCGACCACGGCGTGGCCTACGTCCCGGGCTCCGCCTTCGCGGTCTCGCAGCCCTACCGCGGCTCGATGCGCCTGTGTTTCACCACGTCGGATGCGGCGACGTTGGAGCATGCGGTCGACCGGCTCTTCGCCGCCGCAGAGTGATCCGTTACCTCGATTACCCACTAGCGCAATAATTTTCGCAATTGCGCAGTAGTTGATCTTGCCGTTACGATCCATGTGGACTCAAGGGAGGGAGAATGTGATGTCCGCAAAGGTTGTTTTCGGGGTAGCGATTGTCGTGTCACTCATCGGGTTCGCGCCGAGCGTGGCAGCGGCAAGTGGTCCTTGTCAGCCAGGTGTATCGACAAACTGCACGTCGACACCGCCGCCGCCGCAGTGTCAGCCTGGAGTGTCGACGAGATGCCCGCGGTGACTGGTAGTGCGTCACGGTAGCGTCGACGGTCAATGACACTACGGGTGGGCTGGCTTAATCAGCCCACCCGTAGGTGCGTTCGACGGCCTTGTTCCACTCGGCGTAGAGGCGTTCGCGGTCGGTGTCGGACATGGTCGGCTGCCATACCTTGTCCTCGGACCAGTTGGCGCGGATGTCGTCGGTTCCGGACCAGTAACCGACGGCCAATCCGGCCGCGTAGGCGGCGCCGAGCGCGGTTGTCTCGGTGATCACCGGCCGCACCACCGGCACATCCAGGATGTCGGCCTGGAATTGCATGAGCAGTTCGTTGGCCACCATGCCGCCGTCGACCTTGAGAGTCGTCAGTTCGACGCCGAGATTCTCCGCTTCGGCGTCGGCGCGCATCGCGTCGATCACCTCGCGGGTCTGAAATGCGGTGGCCTCCAAGACCGCTCGGGCCAGATGCGCCTTCGTGACGAAACGGGTGAGTCCGCTGATCACGCCGCGCGCGTCCGGCCGCCACCGCGGTGCGAACAGACCCGAGAAGGCGGGCACGATGTAGGTGCCGCCGTTGTCGTCGACACTGCGGGCCAGCGGTTCGATCTCGGCCGCGGATTCGACGATGCCGAGGTTGTCGCGCAACCACTGCACCAGGGATCCGGTCACCGCGATCGAACCCTCCAGCGCGTACACCGCGGGCTGGTCGCCGAGCCGGTAGCAGACCGTGGTCAGCAGGCCGTGCTTGCTGAATACCGGAGTGGTACCGGTGTTGAGCAGCATGAAATTGCCGGTTCCGTAGGTGTTCTTGGCCTCGCCCGGCGACAGGCACGCCTGCCCGAAGGTCGCGGCCTGCTGATCGCCCAGGATGCCGGCCACCGGAACCCCGGCGAGCGGTCCGGCGGAGATCTCGGCATACACCTCCGAGGAGCTGTGGATCTGCGGCAGCATCGAGACGGGGATGCCGAACTCCGCGCAGATCTGCGAATCCCATTGCAACGTCTCGAGATTCATCAGCATCGTGCGGGAGGCGTTGGTGACGTCGGTGAGGTGACGGCCGGTCAGCTTCCACAGGATCCAGCTGTCCATGGTGCCGAAGCACAAATCCCCGGCCTCCGCGCGGGCGCGCACCCCCTCGACGTTGTCGAGGATCCAGCGCAGCTTGGGCCCGGCGAAATACGTGCTCAGCGGCAGTCCGGTCCGGTCGGCGTAGCGCGCGGGACCGACGTCGCCGGCCAGCTCGTCGCACAGCGCCGCGGTGCGGGTGTCCTGCCAGACGATGGCGTTGGCCACCGGCTTCCCGGTGGCGCGCTCCCAGACCAGGGTGGTTTCGCGCTGGTTGGTGACGCCCACCGCGGCGATGTCCCCGGCGCCGATCCCGGCGTCCTCCAGGGCGGCGCCGATCACGAATTCGGTGTTGCGCCAGATGGTTTCGGCATCGTGCTCGACCCAGCCCGGCCGTGGGAACAACTGCTCGTGCTCACGCTGCCCGAGGCCGGCGATGCGGCCGGAGCGGTCGAACACGATGCACCGGCTCGAGGTTGTCCCCTGATCGATGGCGGCCACGAAGCGTCGCATCCGTGCAGGCTACTAAACCTCGCACGCGCCGCGCATCACATCGCCGCGGGCCCGGCGGTGGACTAGGGTAGTAGCGATTACCGACGGGTAACGCAGGACGATCCCACCGAACAGTGCGGAGGAAGTCGAGCGATGAACGAGAAATCACACGGTCAGCACACCGGCGAACTGGGGCCCGAGCAGCGGGAGGCCAGCTGGGAAAGCTTGGGCGCCAAGCATTTCGACGTCATCGTAGTCGGTGGCGGGGTCGTCGGCGCGGGCATCGCCCTCGATGCCGCCACGCGGGGCCTGGAAGTGGCCCTGGTGGAGGCGCGCGATCTGGCCTCGGGCACGTCGAGCCGTTCGTCGAAGATGTTCCACGGCGGCCTGCGCTACCTCGAGCAACTGGAATTCGGGCTGGTCCGGGAGGCGCTGCGGGAACGTGAGCTCAGCCTGAAGACACTGGCCCCGCATCTGGTGAAACCGCTGCGGTTCCTCTACCCGCTGACCAACCGCGGCTGGGAGCGGCCCTACGTCGCCTCGGGACTCGTGCTCTACGACACCATGGGTGGCGCGAAATCCGTTCCGGGACAACATCATGTGACCCGGTCCGGCGCGCTGCGGCTGGCGCCGGGGGTGCGCCGGGACGCGCTGATCGGCGGGGTCACCTACTACGACACCGTGGTCGACGACGCTCGCCACACCATGACGGTGGCCCGGACCGCCGCCCACTACGGCGCGGTGATCCGCACATCGACCCAGGTCGTGGACTTCCTGCGGGAGGCCGACCGGGTGGTCGGAGTGAAGGTGCGCGACAGCGAGGACGGGCGCACCACCGAGGTCCGCGGACATGTCGTGATCAACGCGACGGGCGTGTGGACCGACGAATTGCAGGCGCTGTCGCATGTTCGCGGCCGATTCCACGTGCGCGCGTCCAAGGGTGTGCACATCGTGGTCCCGCGCGATCGGATCGCCAGCGACGCCGCGCTGATTCTGCGCACCAAGACCTCGGTGCTGTTCGTGATTCCGTGGGGCAGCAATCACTGGATCATCGGCACCACCGATACCGACTGGAATCTGGACCTGGCCCATCCGGCCGCCACCAAGGCCGATATCGACTATCTGCTCGAACGGATCAACGAGGTGCTCGTCACCCCGCTCACCCACGCCGATATCCAGGGTGTGTACGCGGGGCTGCGGCCGCTGCTGGCCGGGGAGAGCGACGAGACGTCCAAGCTGTCGCGCGAGCACGCGGTGGCGCAGATCGCGCCCGGTCTGGTCGCCATCGCGGGCGGCAAGTACACCACCTACCGGGTGATGGCCTACGACGCGGTGGATATCGCCGTTCACGACATTCCGCAGCGGGTGTCGTCCTCGATCACCGACAAGGTGCCGCTGCTCGGCGCCGACGGCTACTTCGCCCTGCTCAACCAGACGCCGCAGCTGGCGCAGACCTACGGTGTGCACCCCTACCGGATCGAACATCTGCTCAACCGCTACGGCGCCCTGATCACCGACGTACTCGATCTGGCCGAGGGCAAACCCGAACTGCTGCAGCCGATTACGGACGCGCCCAGCTACCTGCGGGTGGAGGCGGTGTACGCGGCGGCCGCCGAGGGGGCGCTGCATCTGGACGACATCCTGGCCCGGCGCACCCGGATCTCCATCGAGTTCTCCCACCGCGGCACCGAATGCGCCGACGAGGTGGCGCGGCTGGTGGCGCCGGTGCTGGGCTGGGACGAGGAGCAGATCCGGCGCGAGGTCGGGACGTACAACGCCCGGGTCGACGCCGAGATCCGGTCGCAGACCCAGCCCGACGACGTCTCGGCCGACGCCCTGCGCGCCGCCGCACCGGAACCTCGTCCGGAGATTCTGGAACCGGTGCCGCTTCCGCAGGGATAGCGGTCAGGGCGCGGTCGACGTGGGCGCCGAGGTGTGACCGGAATGCACGGGGCCCGTACTCGGCGAGTGCTGCAGGGCATAGGTGAACAGCACGGTGGCCGCGATGGCGATGGCGGTGATCATCAGCTGGGTGACGAGCCGTGTGCTACGACGCATCGCGGTGCTCGCATATGCCATCTGCCCTGCTTCCCGACCGGTGACGATCTGTGTCGCCCTTATGTCGCGCTCACGCTCCGAAACGTTAGCGGCCGAAAGAAATATAGCTATCGATCGGCAAACATTGTGCTTCGTCCCGGTCAGCGGCGAGTCCGGCGTGCGGCCCTCGGTTCCGGCGTCTCGGGTGCGGGCTGACAGCGAGGGCAGAAGTAGATGCCGCGTTCGGTGGCGGTGGCGGAGGCGGCATCCGGTCCGAACATGCGGACGAGAATCATCGATCCGCAGCGCCGGCAGGGTTGGCGCTGCCGGCCGTAGACCACCGCGGGCCGGGGTGGATGGTGGGCCGCTCGCTCGAGGATGCGGTGCGTGGCGTCGACGAGTCCGGGGAGATCGGGTACGGCTGCGACCGGAGTGGCCGGGTGGATCCGCTCGGCGAAACAGATCTCACTGCGGAAGATGTTGCCGACTCCGGCCATGACGGTCTGGTCCAGCAGCGCGAGCCCGATCGGCCGCTCCGGGTCCGCGCGCAGCCGGCGGACCGCCTCGGCCGCATCCCAATTCGGGCCCAGGAGATCCGGGCCGAGATGATCGATGGCGGTGTGCTCGTCGGCGAGCGGGAGCACCTCGACCAGGCCGAGGGAGAAGCCGACGGCTTCGGTGTCGTCGGTGGCGAGAATCAGGCGCGCGGTGAATCCGGGTTTGGTCCATCGCTGGCCGGGGCGGTAGACCCGCCAGGTGCCCTCCATCTTGAGATGGGTGTGGATGCTGACCTTTTCGGTGCGCACGAACAGGTGTTTGCCGTAGCTGCCGACGCTGTCGACCCGGCTGCCGCGCAGATCGAGCGTGGCATAGCGCGGGACACGAAAGTCACTGCGAGTCAGCGTCTTTCCCGCCAGCGCGGTTCGCAGCCGGGCCGCCGCGAGGTAGACGGTATCTCCTTCCGGCATCGCCGTTCACCCCCTGTGTCGCCCGAGGATGCGCGCCGGTCTCATGCTGTGCTGCGGAGCCGGAAGCCCCGGGGAGTGGTGTGGAAGCCGGCGTCGGTGAGGAATGTGGCGAAGGTGTTGCCGTGCACCGATTCCCCGTCGACGCGTTCGACGACCAGTGAGTCGATCCGGCGGTCGTGGACCAGAGCCGCCAACGCGGCCGCGGCCTCGGTCCGGATCTCGGGGTCCTCGGTGAAGGTGAGCAGAGTCTTACCACCGCGTTCCAGGTACAGTGCCAGCTCGCCCGCGACCAGGACGACCAGGGCTCCCGCCTTACGGCCCGGACGGTGTCCGGCTCCCTCACCCGCGTTCTTCGGCCACGGCAGTGCGGCGCCGTACGGATTGGCCGGATCGCAGGCGGCGAGCGCGACCGTGCCGCCCCGGCCGATGTCGCCGCCCACCCGGTCGGAATCGTAGGAACGCAGCCGATCCACCACGTCGGTGGTGGAGAACTGCGCCCCGCCGAGAGTATCGACGAAATAACCGCGCCGGCAGCGCCCGCGATCCTCGAATTCGGTGAGCACCCGGTACATGAGCGCGAAGCCGCCCGGAATCTCCTCGTTCTGCACCGAACCCCGGGTCAGCACCCCGTAGCGTTCCAGCAGGAGATCGGCGGTGGCGTGGGCACGAATGGTGTTGTCCGGCAGGCGCTGTGGCAGCAGCGACCATCGACCGGCCACCGCGGGCGGGCCGGTTCGGGTCGGCATGGCCGGTCGCGGCAGGTACATGCGGCCGCGCGGGGTTCGTCGCGGGGTGCGGTGGGCGGTGGTGCTGCGGGTTGTGCCGGACAGTCGCGCCCGGACCGGGGCGAAGGTGTCGCCGGACAGATACCCCGCCCACACCAGCTCCCACAGTGCCGCCGCCACGGCCGCATCGTCGAGCACCCCGGTGGCGTCGGACAGTTGCCGGAAGAAGTAGGCGCCGCCCGCCACCGCGACGATCCGGTTGCCGCCGAACGCAGCCGGTTCGGTGGCGGCCGCGTCGTCGCCATCGCCATCGAGCGCGATTGCGTCGCCGGTCGCCACCGTCAGCTCCGCGCCCAACGCCGTCAGCAGGCGCACCTGGACATCGGTGAAGTCGATCTCCTGCGGCGGCGCCAGCGTGACCGGTGCCTGATCCGCCGGATGCAGGGCGATCCAGCCGTCCTTCGCGGTGATGGCGCCGTGGCCGGACCAGAGCACCTCACCGGAGGCGGTGAGTTCGTCGAGCATCGCCGGTGTGTAGTCACGGACCCGCGACGGCAGAATGAGCGACTCCCACGCCGAGGCCGGAATCGGCACGCCCGCAAGCTGTTCCACCACCGTCGCGACACCGTCCACGCCGCGCAGTGTCGAAGTGCCGATATGCTGCCACGCCGGCAGGAACCGGCCGAACGCGCCCGTGGATACCGGCTCGACCTCCTTGCGCGCCGCGGCCAGCGAACGGCGGCGCAGCCGGCGCAACACCTGCGCGTCACACCATTCCGCACCGGCCGAGCCCGGCGTGAATTCACCTTCCACCACCCGCTTCTCGGCCCCGAGGTGGTGCAGGGCGGTGGCGGCGACGGCCGGTCCGATTCCGAAGCGCCGGGCGACGGCGTCGAGGGTGAACGGGGCGTGGGTGCGGGCGTAGCGCCCGATCAGATCACCCAGGGGATCGGCGACCGGTTCGATGAAGGCCGCCGGGGTGCCGATCGGCAGGGGGACGCCCAGGGCATCGCGCAACCGGGCGGCGTCCTCGATCGCCGTCCACCACCGCGATCCCGCGAACGACACCTCGAGAACGCGCCGGGCCCGCAGCAATTCGGCGAACCACGGGTTCGGGTCGGCGGTGCAGCGCGCGGCCGCCTCGGCCGGGGTGAGCGGGCCGAGCAGTCGCAGCAGGTCGGCGAGCCCTTCCGCGTCGCGGGCGTGGCGCTCGGGGGTCAGCCGCTGCAGTTCGCGTTCGGTCAGTTCGAGGACCGCGGCGTCGAGGAGTTCGCGCAGTTCCACCCGCCCCAGCAGTTCGGCGAGCAGACTCGAATCCAGCGACAGCGCGGCCGCGCGACGCTCGGCCAGCGGGCTGTCGCCCTCGTACATGAACTGGCCGATGTAGTCGAACAGCAACGCGTTGGCGAACGGTGACGGGGCGGCGGTCTCCACCTCGACCAGGCGCAGTTTGCGCCGCGCCACATTCGTCAGCAGATCCCGCAGGGCGGGCAGGTCGTAGACGTCGCGCAGGCATTCGCGCACCGTTTCCAGCAGGATCGGGAAGTCGGGGAATTTCCTTGCCACATCGAGCAATTGGGCGGCGCGCTGGCGCTGCTGCCACAGCGGCGCGCGGCGGCCGGGATCCCGGCGCGGCAACAGCAGCGCGCGCGCCGCGCATTCGCGGAAGCGGGAGGCGAACAGCGCCGATCCGCCCACCTGCTCGGTCACCACGTCGTCGATCTCGTCCGGTTCGAAGACGAACAGTTCCGCGCCCGGTGGATCGTCGGTGGTGTCGGGCAGCCGGACCACGATGCCGTCGTCGGAGGCGGTCGGTGCGGCATCGACCCCGAACCGCTCCCGCAACCGCGCGCCCACCGCGAGCGCCCACGGCGCGTGCACCGGTAGACCGTAGGGCGAGTGCAGGATCAGCCGCCAATCCCCGAGTTCGTCGCGAAACCGTTCGACCAGCAGCGTGCGATCGGTCGGCAGATGGCCGGTGGCCTGCCGCTGCTCGGCCAGCAGTGAGACCAGATTCGCCGTCGCGAAATCGTCCAGGCCGGCGGCGTGGACGAGTTGTTCGAGTTCGACCAGTTCGCCGCCCTTCGCGGCGGTCTTACCCGCCTTGGAGGCCGAGGCTCCCGCGCGGGAGGGCGTGCGTCGCGTGGCGCCGTTTCCGCTGGGGTCCGCGGACGATCGGCGTTGCCGCGCAGGACTTTCCGCACGCGCCGCCGGGGACTTCGGCTGCTCGTCGCCGATCGAATCGGCGCCGTTCCCCGCGGCCCGGCGCGCGGACTGCTGCCGTCCGCGGCCGCGCGTCGCCGGCCCGGAGTCGAGTGCTTCGCCGTCGAGCGCCGCATCGGACCCACCCGCGTCTCGCACGAGTTCCGCGATCCGCCCGGCCGGTGCGTGTTCGACCGCCTGACCGGCTGTGCGGATGAATTCGCCCAGGGCCGCGCCCAATTCGGCCGGACGCCCGAGGGAATCGCCGTGCCAGAAGGGGAGTCGGCCCGGCAGGCCGAACGCGGGGGAGACGAGGACCCGGTCGTGGGTGATGTCCTCGATGCGCCAGCTGGTCGCGCCGAGGGCGAACACATCGCCCACGCGCGATTCGTAGACCATCTCCTCGTCGAGTTCGCCTACCCGCGAAGCCTTTTCGCCGACCATGAACACCGGGAACAGGCCACGGTCGGGAATCGCGCCGCCGGAGGTGACCGCGAGGCGCTGAGCGCCGGGACGCCCGGTCAGAGTGCCCGCATCGCGATCCCACACCAGGCGCGGACGCAGCTCGGCGAATTCGTCGGAGGGATATCGACCCGACAGCAGGTCCAGCACCGATTCGTACGCCGAGCGCGGCAGCGCGGCGAAACTTCCTGTCCCCCTGACCGTTTCGAACCACTCGTCGACATCGATCGGTTCCAGTGCGCAGGCGGCCACGGTCTGCTGGGCGAGGATGTCGAGGGGATGGGCGGGGATCTTCAACTCCTCGATCTGTCCCGCCGTCATCCGCATCGACGCCACGGCGCAGTGGATCACATCGGTGCGGTGTTTGGGGAAGATCACCCCGCGCGAGATCTCACCCACCTGATGTCCGGCGCGTCCGACCCGCTGCAGCCCGCCCGCGACCGACGGCGGCGCCTCGACCTGCACCACCAGATCCACCGCACCCATATCGATACCGAGCTCGAGGCTGCTGGTCGCCACCACACACCGCAACCGGCCGCTCTTGAGATCGTCTTCGATGATGGCGCGCTGTTCCTTGCTCACCGAGCCGTGATGGGCCCGGGCCAGCAGCGGCGCCGCCCCGTGATTGACCTCGGTCGGCGACCCGAGCTGGGCGGGCGGCGCGTGCTCGCGGCGTCCCGCGACCTCCTCCGCCTCGTCGGGTTCGGCGATTCGCTCGGCGTATTCCTCGTTCAGCCGCGCCGTCAGGCGTTCGGCCAGCCGCCGCGAATTCGCGAACACGATCGACGAGCGGTGCGCCAGCACCAGATCCACGATCGCGGCATCCACATGCGGCCAGATCGAGCCCGGCTGATCGGATTCGTCCGGCTCGGTCATATCCGCCACCGGCACCCGCACCGACAGGTCGAACGTCTTCGGCGCCGGCGGCGACACGATCGTGATCGGCGCCGAGCCGACCAGGAATCGCCCCACCTCCTCCGGCGGACGAACGGTCGCCGACAACCCGATGCGCTGGGCGGGCCGCTCGGTGAGCTGGTCGAGCCGGGCCAGCGACAGGGCCAGATGCGCCCCGCGCTTGGAACCGGCGATCGCGTGGACCTCGTCCACGATCACGGTGCCGACCTGCGACAACGTCTCGCGGGCCGCCGAGGTGAGCATCAGGTACAGCGATTCCGGGGTGGTGATCAGGATGTCGGGCGGCTTGCGCTGCAGGGTCCGCCGATCGGCCGGGGTGGTATCGCCCGACCGCACGCCGACGCTGATCTCCGGGGCGGGCATACCGAGCCGCGCGGCCGTGCGGGTGATGCCCACCAGGGGTGCGCGCAGATTGCGCTCGACGTCGACCGCGAGGGCCTTGAGCGGGGAGATATAGAGCACGGCGGTGCGCTGCGGGCCGTCCGTGGGTTCGCGGGTGGCGAGCCGGTCGATCGCCCACAGGAAGGCCGACAGAGTCTTACCGGACCCGGTCGGCGCGATCACCAGGGTGTGTTCTCCCGCGGAGATCGCCTCCCAGGCTCCCAGCTGGGCGGTCGTGGGCGCGGGGAACGCACCGTCGAACCACTCCTGGGTCGGCCGGGAGAACTGCTGCATGGGTTCAGTGTGCACCCGGGCACCGACATCGAGACCCGGCGGCGAAGTCCCTCGGGCGCATTTCCGGGCTCGAGCTCGGCGGACGGGGTCGCCGACGCGGACGGATCGGCGCCGGTCCACGGCTCGTCCCGATAGGCTGGCCGCGACCGCGGTGGCTACCGACGATGGGACCGACATGAGCGAGCGCCCCGACACTGTGACCCAGATTCCGGCCGACCCCGCACAGGTGACGAACGACCCCGCCAACCCGCCGGTCCCGCCCGGCACGATGCTGCTCGAATTGGTGCCGGTTCCGGTGCGCGATATCGACCGGGGAATCGAGTTCTATCGCGATCGGCTCGGCTTCCATCTCGATGTGGACGTGGCTCCGGCACCGGGCGTGCGGATCGCGCAGCTGACTCCACCCGGTTCCGCCTGTTCGATCCTGCTGTCCGAAGGCGTCCCCACCGCGGACGGCGCGGTCGGCTCCCTGCGCGGATTGCATCTTGTCGTGGCCGATATCGAGGCAGCGCGCGCGGAACTCGTCGCGCGGGGCGTCGCGGTGGGCGCGATCGCCGATGTCGGTGGTGGTGTGCTGTACGCCCATTTCGCCGACCCCGACGGCAATACCTGGAGTCTGCAGTACATGCCCTGGCGGTAGCCGGGGCCGTTCATTGCCGAACGGTTGCGATCGGCCGAGCGGGCCGCGCATCGTGGCCCTCGCCCGCTAGTGTTTGAGACTATGCGTAACAGTAACGGGTTACAGCGGCGTGGCCTGGCGATCGGATGCGGCGGCACGGTCGGCGCGGCCTGGATCGTGGCGGCGCTCGCGGCGGTGCGAGATGTCCTGCAGTGGGATCCGCGCGAGGCCGATGCGCTGATCGGCACGTCCGCCGGCGCGGAAATGGTGACGATGCTGGCCTCGGGAGTCTCCGTCGACGATCTGGTGGCGATGCAGCGCGGCACCGTCGCCGATCCGATCCTGGCCCGGCATATGGCCGACGAACCGGGCCGCTTCCCGCCGCTGCCCCGTCCCCGCCTCGGCGCCCCGCGAATGGCCTTGCACGGCAATCGTTCCCGGCAAGCCCTGCTGACCGCGGGCAGCCGGCTGCTGCCGCTCGGCGGCGGCGATGCGAGCTGGCTGCAGCGCCTGGCCACCGATCTGAACCGTGACCGGGACTGGTTCGCCCATCCGGCCGCGTGGCTGGTCGCGATGGACTACGACTCCGGCGAGCGGGTCGCCTTCGGCGCACCGGAGGCGCCGGCCGCGACGATCGGCCAGGCGCTGCGGGCGTCGTGGGCGGTTCCGGGCTGGTTCCCGCCGGTGCCGATCGCCGGTCGGCGGTTCGTCGACGGCGGCGCCGCCTCCACCGCCTCGGTGGATCTGCTGCTGCCGCTGGGCCTGGACGAACTGGTGGTGCTGACACCGATGGCTTCGGCGCGGTCGGTGCCCGCCGGCGGACCGGGACACTGGCTGGAGCGTCAGCTCCGCGGGCCGATGAGCGCGCAACTGGAATCGGAGATCGCCGCCGTGCGCGCGGCCGGAACCCGTGTGTTGCGGCTGGCGGTGACCGCGGCCGACCTGGCGGTCATGGGCCCGAACTTCATGGACGGCCGCCGGCGCGGCGAGACCTTCGAGCACAGTCTGCGCAGCACCCGCCGCGCCATGGAACGGAGTGAATTCGCATGAACCTGTTCGGTACCGGCTATCCGCCGATCGACCTGGCCGCCGCCCGCGTTCTCGTCACCGGCGCCGGTCGCGGCATCGGCCGGGCCACGGCGGAGTTGTTCGCGCACAAGGGATCCGACGTGGTCCTCGCCGATGTGGACGCCGCGGCCGCGACCGCCGCGGCGGCCGACATCGGCGCCCGCGCGGTCGAACTCGACGTGCGCGACCGGGAGCAGTGGGACCGGGTCGTCGCCGACCTGGGCCGGATCGACGTCCTGGTGAACAACGCCGGAGTGATGCCCGCGGGCCCGTTCCTCGGCGAACCGGATGCCGTGGGGCACACCACGATCGATGTGAACGTCTGGGGACTCATCCACGGTATGCGGGCCGTCGCGCCGGCGATGATCGACCGCGGCCGCGGTCATATCGTCAACGTTGCCTCGCTGGCCGGAAAAATCCCGCTGCCCGGGCTGGCGGTGTACAACGCGAGCAAGTTCGCCGCCGTCGGACTCTCGGCCGCGACCCGGCTGGAATTCGCCGAATCGGGGGTCAGCGTGAGTTGTGTGCTGCCCTCCGCGGTGCGCACCCGCCTGTCCTCGGGGCTGACCCTGGGCCGCGGGTTGCCCACGGTCGACCCGATCGACGTCGCCGCCGCGATCGTCAAGACCTGCCGGACCCGGCGGGCCGAGGTGGCGGTGCCGCAGTATCTCGATCCCGTCGACATCGCGCTGGCGGCCGCCCCCGAATCGGTCGTGCGCATGGTGCGTGGCCTCTTCGACGGCGACCGGGCGCTGCATCCGGGCGACGCGGCGGTGCGGGCCGCCTACGAGGACCAGGTCCGCGCCATCGCGCGCGAACCGGAGCGCTGAACCTCAGCCGAACCGAATGCCTTGTGCCAGCGGCAGTTCGGTGGAGTAGTTGACCGTATTGGTGGCGCGGCGCATATACGCCTTCCAGGAGTCGGAGCCCGATTCGCGTCCGCCGCCGGTCTGCTTCTCACCGCCGAACGCACCGCCGATCTCCGCACCCGAGGTGCCGATGTTCACATTGGCGATGCCGCAGTCGGAGCCGTCGGCGGCCAGGAATCGTTCCGCCTCGCGCTGGTCGCCGGTGAAGATGGCCGACGAAAGCCCCTGTGGCACAGCGTTGTGCAGGGCGATCGCGGAATCCAGATCGTGATAGGTGAGCACGTAGAGAATCGGCGCGAACGTCTCCTCGCGCACGATCGCGGTCTGAGCGGGCATCCGGATGATCGCGGGACGTACATAGTAGGAATCGTCGCCGCCGACCTCGACGCGCTCACCGCCGCAGATCAATTCGCCCCCGTCGGCGAGCGCACGGTCGATCGCCGCCCGCATCGCGGTGTGGGCGCGGCCGTCGATCAGCGGCCCGACCAAGACCGAGTCGTCGAGCGGATTGCCCACGGGCAGTTGGCGATACGCCGCGCTCATCCGATCAAGCAGCGGCCCGGCGACATCCACATGCGCGATGACCCGCCGCAGTGTCGTGCACCGCTGTCCGGCCGTTCCCGCCGCGGCGAACACCACGGCCCGCGTGGTGAGGTCGAGGTCCGCGGACGGGGTGACGATCGCGGCGTTGTTACCGCCGAGCTCGAGCAGGCACCGGCCGAAACGCGCCGCCACCCGCGGTGCCACCGCCTGCCCCATCCGCACCGATCCGGTGGCGCTGACCAGAGCCACCCGTTCGTCGTCGACGAGCTGGGTGCCGACGTCGGCGCCACCCTGGATCAGCTGGTGGATCCGCGGGTCGGCGCCGACGTCGAGGGCCGCGCGCCGCAGCAGCGCATCGCAGGCCAGCGCGGTCAGCGGCGTCGTCTGCGAGGGTTTCCACACCACAGTGTCGCCACAGACCAGGGCGATCGCGGTATTCCACGACCAGACCGCGACCGGGAAGTTGAACGCCGAGATCACCCCGACCACCCCGAGGGGATGCCACGTCTCCATGAGCCGATGCCCGGGTCGTTCGGAAGCCATGGTGCGGCCGTACAGCTGGCGGGACAGGCCGACGGCGAATTCGCAGACGTCGATCATCTCCTGCACCTCGCCGCGCGCCTCGGCGCCGATCTTGCCCGCCTCCAGGGTGACGAGTTCGGCCAGCGCGTCGAGATTGTCGGCCAGTAGTCGTCCCAGCCGCCGCACCACCGCGGCACGCTGCGGTGCGGGCACGGATCGCCACGCCTGAAAAGCGCTGTGCGCCTTGTCGATCGCACAGGTCACGTCGAATGCGGAGGTGGCCGGGACGCGCATCAGCTCACCGCCGGTGATCGGTGTGCGGGCCGGCAGGTCGCCCGAATCGACCGGGTCGACGCCGAGTTCGAGCAGCAGGCGCGCGGCCCGATCGCGCAGTTCGCCGGTGGTGGGCAGAACGGGTGCGGATGTCATCTGCGGCTCCGTTTCCGAAATCGGTTGATGGGGGGCTTCGCACCGGTGGGAGATCGTTTCCGGCCCCGGCCACCGCCTGCTGGGTTAGCCTTCGCTGATGGCGGATGCACCTGCGAAACCTGTTCTCGACGACATCGATCGGCTCCTGATCCGCGAATTGATGGCCGACGGCCGGGCCACGCTATCCAATCTCGCCGAGAAGGCCAGTCTGTCGGTATCCGCGGTGCAGTCGCGAGTGCGCCGGCTCGAGGCGCGCGGCGTGATCCGCGGATATTCCGCGAAGGTCGACCCGGAGGCGCTGGGACAACTGCTCTCGGCATTCGTCGCGATCACTCCTCTCGATCCCTCGCAGCCCGACGATGCTCCGGCCCTGCTCCAGCACATCCCCGGCATCGAGGAATGCCATTCGGTGGCGGGGGAGGAGAGCTACATGCTGCTCGTCCGGGTGGCCTCGCCCCGGCATCTCGAACAGTTGCTGCAGGAGATCCGCGCCACCGCCAATGTCCGCACCCGAAGCACCATCATTCTGCAGACATTCTATGACAGGTGAGACCTGATCGTAATTTATACGTTTGCTCGTAGTGAAACCGTAAATATTTTCGTATCCTGTGGGTGTGACCCTCGAACTGGAGCGCCCCGGAACGGCCGACGCGGAGGTCACGAACCCGGCGTCGGTCACCGCCTCGCGCGTACACGACATCCTGTCCGCCCATATGCTCGCCGACGGTTTCGATCTGGTGCTGGACCTGCGCAGATCGCGGGGACTCGACCTGGTCGACGCCCGGGACGGCACCGTCTATCTGGATATGTTCGGCTTCTTCGCCTCCTCCGCGCTGGGGATGAACCATCCGGCGCTGGCGGCGAACGCTCGCTTTCGCGCCGAACTCACCAGGGCGGCGCTGAACAAGCCCAGTAATTCCGATGTCTATACGGTCGCGATGGCGCGCTTCGTCGACACCTTCGCGCGGGTCCTGGGCGATCCGGCGCTGCCGCATCTGTTCTTCATCGACGGCGGTGCGCTAGCGGTCGAGAACGCGCTGAAGGTCGCCTTCGACTGGAAGAGCCGCCACAACGCGATGCACGGCCGCCCGGCCGAACTGGGCACGAAGGTGCTGCATCTGACCGGCGCCTTCCACGGCCGCTCCGGCTACACGCTGTCGCTGACCAATACCGACCCCATCAAGACCGAACGATTCCCGGCCTTCGACTGGCCGCGCATCGAGACCCCCTATCTGCGCCCCGGCATCGACATCGAGGTCGCCGAGCAGCGCGCGCTGGCGCAGGCCTGGGCCGCATTCGCCGAAAATCCTTACGACATCGCGTGTTTCATCGCCGAGCCGATTCAGGGCGAGGGCGGCGATCGGCACATGCGACCGGAATTTCTCCGGCGCATGCAGCAGCTGTGCCACGAGCAGGACGCGCTGTTCATCGTCGACGAGGTGCAGACCGGCGTGGCGATGACCGGGTCGACCTGGGCCTACCAGCAGTTGGGCCTGCGACCGGATGTGGTCGCCTTCGGAAAGAAGACGCAGGTCTGCGGAATCATGGCCGGCGGGCGCGTCGACGAAGTGCCCGACAACGTGTTCGCGGTGAGCTCGCGGCTCAATTCCACCTGGGGCGGCAACCTCGCCGATATGGTGCGGGCCCGCCGCATTTTCGAGGTGATCGAATCCGACGACCTGGCCGCCCGCGCGAAGGAGTTGGGCGCGCTACTGCTCGACCGTTTGCGCGCGCTCGCCGACCGGCACGAGCGGCTCACCGATCCGCGCGGTCGCGGGCTGATGTGCGCGGTGACACTGGATTCCGCCGAACTGCGCGATGCCGTCCTCGCGGAACTGCGCGAGCGCGAACGGGTACTGCTCCTCGGAACCGGTGAGCGCGGTATCCGGTTCCGGCCGCCGCTGACGGTCACCGCCGACGAACTCGAGCGGGCGGTGGATGCCCTGGATCGCGTCCTCGCGGGCATGGCCGATCGCTGACGATTCCCAGGCTCGCGCGAGCGTGTCCGGACCGTCGTTGTGGCACTTCACCAGCGCTTTTCTGCTGGCGGGTAGCCAATAAGGGTACTGGTCGGTAGCCCCCACTGGAATTCCGCCGGGCTGCGCCACTGGTTACACTCCGGGGCATGACGAGTGTCCAGAGTCAGCCTTCGCCGGGTTCGGCGGGCGCCCCCGATATCCACACCACCGCAGGGAAGCTGGCTGATCTGCGCAATCGGCTGGAAGAGGCCAAGCACCCGATGGGTGAGGGCGCGGTCGAAAAGGTCCACGCCAAGGGCAAGCTGACCGCGCGCGAGCGCATCCTGGCCCTGCTGGACGAGGGTTCGTTCGTGGAGATGGACGCGCTCGCCCGGCACCGCAGCGTCAACTTCGGCCTGGAGAACAACCGTCCGCTCGGCGACGGCGTGGTCACCGGCTACGGCACCATCGACGGCCGCGACGTCTGCATCTTCAGCCAGGACTCGACGGTGTTCGGCGGCAGCCTCGGTGAGGTCTACGGCGAGAAGATCGTCAAGGTCATGGACCTCGCGCTCAAGACCGGCCGCCCGTTGATCGGCATCAACGACGGCGCCGGCGCTCGCATCCAGGAGGGCGTGGTCTCGCTCGGCCTCTACGGCGAGATCTTCCACCGCAACATCCAGGCCTCCGGCGTGATCCCGCAGATCTCGCTGATCATGGGCGCCGCGGCGGGTGGGCACGTGTACTCCCCGGCGCTGACCGACTTCGTCGTGATGGTCGACCAGTCCAGCCAGATGTTCATCACCGGCCCGGACGTCATCAAGACCGTCACCGGTGAAGAGGTCACCATGGAGGAGCTGGGCGGCGCCCACACCCATATGGTGAAGTCCGGTACCGCGCACTACGTCGCCTCCGGCGAGCAGGACGCGCTGGACTGGGTGAAGGACCTGCTGAGCTACCTGCCCAGCAACAACCGCGCCGAGGCCCCGCGCTTCCCGGCCAGCGACCCGATCGCCGGCGCGATCGAGGATTCGCTGACCGAGGAGGATCTCGAGCTCGACACCCTGATCCCGGATTCGCCGAACCAGCCCTACGACATGCACGAGGTCATCCGGCGACTGGTCGACGACGACGAGTTCTTCGAGGTGCAGGCCGAACGCGCGATGAACGTCATCGTCGGCTTCGCCCGCATCGACGGCCGCAGCGTGGGTTTCGTGGCCAACCAGCCCACCCAGTTCGCCGGCTGCCTCGACATCGACGCCTCGGAGAAGGCCGCCCGGTTCGTGCGCACCTGCGACGCGTTCAACATTCCGATCATCACGCTGGTCGACGTTCCGGGCTTCCTGCCGGGTACGGGCCAGGAGTACAACGGCATCATCCGCCGCGGTGCGAAGCTGCTCTACGCCTACGGTGAGGCCACTGTGGGCAAAATCACGGTCATCACTCGCAAGGCCTACGGCGGCGCGTACGACGTGATGGGCTCCAAGCACATGGGCGCCGATGTGAACCTGGCGTGGCCCACCGCCCAGATCGCCGTCATGGGCGCTTCGGGCGCGGTCGGCTTCGTCTACCGCAAGAAGCTGCAGCAAGCGGCCGCGGAGGGCGCCGATGTCGACGCCCTGCGCCTCGAGCTGCAGAACGAGTACGAGGACACGTTGGTCAACCCGTACGTGGCGGCCGAGCGCGGTTACGTCGACGCGGTGATTCCGCCCTCGCACACCCGCGGCCAGATCGTCGC
The DNA here is from genome assembly GCF_001665695.1 of Nocardia sp. 852002-51101_SCH5132738. Taxonomy (NCBI): domain Bacteria; kingdom Bacillati; phylum Actinomycetota; class Actinomycetes; order Mycobacteriales; family Nocardiaceae; genus Nocardia; species Nocardia sp. 852002-51101_SCH5132738. The sequence goes on from NZ_LZML01000210.1 coordinate 47,645, forward strand.
GGCGCTCCGCTTGCTCGAGCGAAAGATGGTTACTCTTCCGCCGAAGAAGCACGGCAACATTCCGCTCTGATCCGACGATATGTGCGGTAGCGGAGGCACACTTTCCGGGAGAGTGGCGAATTCGTACCGCGCACGATTGCCGCATCCGGGTGAAGATGGTAGGAAAAGGCCCTCATTCGATGAGGGCCGCACGAATACCGTTCGCGGCGTGGGTTCGTCCCGCGCCGTGAACGCCGGGCCCTCTCGGTCCGGCACAGAACAGGAGGAGTTGGCGCTGTGACGGCTGTGGCTGACGAAGAGATATTGCGCGCTGCCGAATTGGATTTGGCGGTCGACGAATTCGGTGACGGCGACACCAGGCTCGCATCCGACACCGCTGTCGTCGAGGCCGAGGTCGGCCACGGGCCGGTCATCCGCGTTCTGAAGGGTTCGCCCACCGACGAGGAACTCGCCGCTCTGGTCACCGTGTTCGCCGCCGCGGGCGCGAACGCCGACGCGGCGCCGCAGGATCAGGGCCCGGTGGACAACTGGGGCCGGCCCACCATGATGCACCGCGGTACCTCGCCGTTCTCTCCCTACGCCTTCCCCTATCTGTCACACATCCGCGGCTGACGTGACGGGATTCGTTCTCGGCTCCGCCTCGCCGGCGCGACTGCAGGTGTTGCGTTCGGCCGGGCTGGATCCCGTGGTCCGAATATCCGAGGTCGACGAGGACGCGGTCGCCGCGGCGCTCCCGCCGGACACACCACCCGCGGGCGTGGTGACCGCTCTCGCCCGAGCCAAGGCCCACACCGTCGCCGCCGCGTTGATCGCCGACGCCGCCGCGTCCGTGGAGGGCCCGGCCGCCCCGGATTCCTATGGCCTAGTGGCCGCGCGGGCCCCGCGCTTGGTCGACGACTGCGTGGTCGTCGGCTGTGACTCGATGCTGCTGGTCGGCGGCGTGCTGCAGGGCAAGCCCCATACCCCGGACGTCGCCCGCGCCCGCTGGGCCGAGATGGCCGGGCGCAGTGCCGATCTGCTCACCGGCCACTGTGTGCTGCGCGTGCGCGACGGCGCGATCGTCGCCGACGCCCAGGACTGCAGCACCACCACCGTGCATTTCGCCGATCCCGGGCCGGCCGAGCTGGATGCCTATATCGCCACCGGCGAGCCGCTGCGGGTGGCCGGTGCGTTCACCCTCGACGGAATGGGCGGCTGGTTCGTCGACCGCATCGACGGTGACCCGTCCAGTGTCATCGGAATCGGCCTACCGCTGCTGCGTCGCCTCCTGGGCGACGTGGGCGTCGGAATTGCGCAACTGTGGTTCCGTGCGCAGCTGCGGGCCGACGCGATTGGCTGACGGCGTCGGTAGTCGCGGTCCGGGCCCGGCCTGATCGGGGATGTGGGCGGGATCCGGGAGCGTGCTCGCCAGTGCCTCCAGATGGATCACGCACAGTTCCGGGCCCACGAACGGGTGCAGCCGGACGTTGACCGCATCGCGTCCGCCGTTGCGGTCCAAGACTTCGCGCATCAGGCCCTGATGCACACCGCAGACCACCTCGGAGTGGGTGCGCGCCAATTCGCGCAGCGGGCAGGCGGTCAGGCGGATGTTGAGCTGGTCGCCGGTTTCGGAGGCGGGATCGCGCTCCGGGGCGAAACCCAATTCGGAGCTCACCGTGACCGCGACATCGCGCGCGTCGTCGAGCGAGGCGATGGGCTGTTCGAGCTGTTCGACCTTGGCGCCCCACGCGCGACCCGCCGTCACGGCCAATTCGGAACGCCGGCGGGGATCACTGCCGAGCTGATCGGCCAGCACCTGCGCGAGATCTTGATAACCGACCGATCGCTGCACCGCCGTGTATCCGATGCGCGGGCGGCCGCGGCCGCGGGGCGGCTGCTGGAATTGGCGGACCAGCGATTCCCGGGTGAGAACATCCAGATGAAAGCGGACGGTGGTGACGTGCTGTCCGGTGATGCGCGCCAGTTCCTGGGCATCGAGAGGCTCGCTGGCGCTGCGTAGGATCGCAAGCAGGCGCCGTCGTGGCCAAGAATCGGACATAGCTCACCCCTCCTCGCATGTGACTTTATCGGACGAAGCTGCGACTTAATCGCGCTTCATCCGATTCGTGATGTGAAACCGACGGCGCACATTGTTCGCACCTACGATCGGTACTGCCCAGCCGCCCATCGTCTACCACGCGTGAAGGATCTTCCACCGTGCCCGTCGCTCCGGACTCTCATCCATCCTTCGGCTCTCATGCATATCCACAACGATTGGTAACCACTGAGTGGCTGTCGGCAAACATCGGTACGCCGGGCCTCGCGATCGTCGAGTCCAACGAGGACATCCTGCTCTATGACATCGGCCATGTGCCAGGGGCGGTCAAGATCGATTGGCGCGCCGAGCTTACCGATCCGCTCACCCGCGACGTGATCGACGGCGCCCGTTTCGCCGAACTCATGCGTGCCAAGGGCATCGCTCGCGAGGACACGGTCGTCGTCTACGGCGACAAGGCCAACGGCACCGCCGCCGCCACCGCGTGGGTCTTCGGCCTGTTCGGGCATCCGGATGTGCGGCTCCTCGACGGCGGCCGGGACGCGTGGATCTCCGAGGCTCGCGACACCACCTTCGAGGTGCCCGACGCCGGGCTGGGGGAGTATCCGGTCGTCGAGCGCGACGATCGCAGCGCCCGGGCCTTCCTCGAGGATGTGCGCGCCTGCCTGAACGACGGCGGAACGGGCGCCGGACTGGTCGACGTGCGCGCGGTGGGGGAGTACACGGGCGACGACGACCGCATCCGGGACCGCCCGGAGGAACAGTCACTGCGCGCCGGGCACATTCCGACCGCGATCAACATCCCGTGGACCGCGGCGGTGGGCGGCGACGGCCGATTCCGCAGCCGGTCGGAGCTCGAGGAGATCTACGCGCCGCTGCTCGGCGCCGAGGACACCATCGTCTATTGCCGCATCGGCGAACATTCGGCACACACCTGGTTCGTGCTGACTTCGCTGCTGGGCGTGGCGAATGTGCGTAACTACGACGGCTCCTGGACCGAGTGGAGCAACGCTGTGCGCACGCCGATCGTCAAGGGAAGTGAACCGGGTTCGGCTCCGGCCGCCGTGTCGGCGGCGGCACAGTCGGTCTAGGGTGTTGTTCACGTCACGGGGGTCCGGGCTACTGTTCGGTAGCCCTATCCCTGTTCGGAGTCTGTTGGCACACTGCCTACACTCACCCGAGACGTAAGTTGTCCAAAGCACAGGAGGCTCAGTGCCCAGCCATGCCAGCGCGCAGATCACGAAAGTCCTGATCGCCAATCGGGGCGAGATCGCGGTGCGTGTGATCCGGGCCGCCAAGGATGCCGGTATCGCCAGTGTCGCCGTGTACGCGGAACCGGACGCGGACGCGCCATTCGTCAAATTGGCCGATGAGGCATTCGCGCTCGGGGGGCAGACCTCGGCCGAGTCGTACCTGGTCTTCGACAAGATTCTCGACGCGGCGCGCAAGTCCGGCGCCGACGCGATCCACCCCGGTTACGGCTTCCTGTCCGAGAACGCGGATTTCGCCCAGGCCGTCCTGGACGCCGGGCTGATCTGGATCGGCCCCTCGCCGCAGTCGATTCGCGATCTGGGTGACAAGGTCACCGCTCGCCACATCGCCGAGCGCGCGCAGGCTCCGATGGCTGCGGGCACCAAGGATCCGGTGAAGGACGCGAACGAGGTCGTCGAGTTCGCCGAGCAGTACGGCGTCCCGGTGGCCATCAAGGCCGCCTTCGGTGGTGGTGGCCGCGGCATGAAGGTCGCCCACACCATCGAGGAGATTCCCGAGCTGTTCGACTCCGCCACCCGCGAGGCGACCGCCGCCTTCGGCCGTGGCGAGTGCTTCGTCGAGCAGTACCTGGACAAGGCCCGCCACGTCGAGGCCCAGGTGCTGGCCGACAAGCACGGCAACGTCATCGTCGCCGGCACTCGCGACTGCTCGCTGCAGCGCCGGTTCCAGAAGCTGGTCGAGGAGGCGCCCGCGCCGTTCCTGTCCGACGAGGTCCGCGCCAAGATCCACGAGTCCGCCAAGCGGATCTGCAAGGAGGCCGGCTACTACGGCGCCGGCACCGTGGAGTACCTGGTGCAGGGCGAGACCGTGTCGTTCCTCGAGGTCAACACCCGCCTGCAGGTCGAGCACCCCGTCACCGAGGAGACCTCGGGTCTGGACCTGGTGCGCTGGCAGTTCCGCATCGCCAACGGCGAGGAGCTGACCATCACCGAGGACCCGACTCCGCGCGGCCACTCGATCGAATTCCGCATCAACGGTGAGGACGCCGGCCGCGGATTCCTGCCCGCACCGGGCCCGGTCACCGTCTACAAGGAGCCGTCCGGCCCCGGCGTGCGCGTCGATTCCGGCGTGGTCGCGGGCAGCGTGATCGGCGGACAATTCGACTCGATGCTGGCCAAGCTGATCGTCACCGGCGAGAACCGCACCCAGGCGCTGGAGCGGGCCGCGCGTGCGCTGGCCGAATACGAGATCGAGGGCCTGGCGACGGTGCTGCCCTTCGACCGCCACATCGTGACCAACCCGGCGTTCGTCGGTGACGGCACCAAGTTCGACGTCTACACCAAGTGGATCGAGAACGAGTGGGAAAACACCATCGAGCCCTACACCGGTGGCCGGCCCATCGAGGACGAGGACGAGGGTGCGCGCCAGACGGTGGTCGTCGAGGTCGGCGGCCGTCGCCTCGAGGTGTCGCTGCCGGGCCAGTTCAGCGTGGGCGCGGGCGCGGCCGGCGCCGCGGGCAACGGGGCGGGCGTGATCCGCAAGAAGCCCAAGCCGCGCAAGCGTGGCGGCGCGGGCGCCTCGGCCGCCTCCGGTGACGCCGTCACCGCGCCGATGCAGGGCACCGTGGTCAAGGTGGCCGTCGAAGAGGGCCAGTCGGTCGAGGCCGGCGACCTGATCGCCGTGCTCGAGGCCATGAAGATGGAGAACCCGGTCAACGCGCACAAGTCCGGTGTGGTCACCGGTCTGGCCGTCGAGGCCGGCGCCGCCATCACCCAGGGCACCGTGCTCGCCGAAATCAAGTAGGCAGCAAGCGATTTCGTGAAGAACCCCGCTCCACGACGGAGCGGGGTTCTTCACGTTCTGGGCAGAGAACCGACGGCAACCCGCACGAGACCTAACCGGCGTGCGGAGAGTGTTGTTTGCCGGGCTCTGTCGGTTTGTCGTGCTTGTTCTCGGAATAGCTTGTGGCATGCGGGATTTGGAAGGGCGGCGGCAGCACGCCGGTGGGGAAGGGCAGCAGCCGCGGTGGGATGACCGCGGTCGTGTATCCCGGTTCCGGGGTCGTCGGGGCCGCGGTGGTCGGTGCGGGGGTGGTGACCTCGGGAGGGGTGGTCGACTGCTGGTCGGAGGGAGTGCGGGAGCCGCTGCTCAGCAGGGCCGTGCACCCGGCGACGACCGCGAGGGCGACGATGGCTGCGCCGATCAGCGCGGCGGCGACGGTGAGGGCCGAGCGGCGTGGCGGTGCGGGTGAAACCTGCTGTGCCGCTGAGGACAAGGGATGCGGCCGGCTGGATGGTCCGAGGGCTGCGGGCGGTGCGAGGGCATCGGCCGGTGTGCCCGGGCCCGGCAGGAAGCGAGTCGGGCGTGCCGCACCGCGCGGCCGCCCGGCCGCGGCACCCGCGAATCCGGGCACGGGGGCCGGTCCGGAGTCGGATCGTCTGGTCGTCGCGGGTTGCGCGGCCGCCAGGGGCGAAGGACCGAGTTGTCCGCGTGCCGCTGGTGCGGGCCCGGGCTGCCCGCTCGCCTCCGGTGTCGCGACTGGATGCGGCGTCTGCGACTGCTCGGATTGCAGGACCGGCGGTGGGTGGTCGACGGTGGTCGTTCCCGCCGCGGCCCGGGCCGCCGCCGCCAGCTCGCCCGCGGTGCGGTAGCGGTCGTCCGGCCGCTTCGCCATCCCGCGGGCGACGACGGCGTCGAGCGCGACGGGGACGTGAGCGGCGACCGCGGAGGGGCGCGGCGGAGGCTCGTGCAAATGGGCGTGCAACTGCCGGACCGCGTCGGTATCACCGAACGGCCTTTGCGCGGTGAGGCATTCGTACAGCACGCAGGCCAGTGAGTACACGTCCGAGCGGGAGTCGCCGTGCCCGGTGAACCGTTCCGGCGCCATATAGGCGAGCGTGCCGACCGTGAAACCCGTTGCGGTGATGGTGGTTTGCCCCGCCGCGCGAGCGATCCCGAAGTCGATGAGATACGCGAACCCGCCGGGATGCACGATGATGTTGGCGGGCTTCACGTCCCGGTGCACCAGCCCGGCCGCGTGGGCGGCGTCGAGTGCCTCGGCGATCTGCGAGATCAGATCGATCGACTCCGGCACCGCCATCGCACTCGACCGCACCAGCCGCGCCAGATCCACACCCGGGATGTAGGCCATATCCAGGTACAGCCGCCCGGCGTATTCGCCGAATCGATGGATCGGTGCGATATGCGGATTGTCCAGATGCGCTCCGATCCGGGCCTCGCGCTCGAACCGCCGCCGGTAATCCGCGTCCTCGGCCGCGCTCCCGGACAAGATCTTCAGCGCGACGGTCCGCGCATCCGCCGGGTCGTACGCCAGCCACACCTCCCCGGCCGAACCCCGGCCGAGCAGTCGATCGAGGCGGTACCGCCCGAACTCCCGCGCCGTCATCGCATCCGCCCGAGGTGCCTACCGGGCCGGATGAAGGGGCCGGGGGTACGGCGGCTCGCCGGTATCGTCCGCGCCCCGAGCCTCGCGTCGCTGGTCTGCGGCCGCGTCTCGGTACTCGGCTGTGGTGCTGGACCGGTCGTCGCGGCGACGAGCGGGGCGGCAGCGGTGCCGATGCCGCGCTGGCGGAACATGAGACCGACGATAGTGCGGATGTGCGGCCGGCGGTACCGCGGGTGGAATGCCGCGACGACGGGCCCGCTCACCGGCGCCCCGCGCGGTAATCTCGTGCCATGGCTGATTCTCCCGACGTCCGCATCGGTACCGCGGAGCGCGAGCAGGCGATGCAACGCCTGTCGGAGCACTTCGCCGCCGGGCGGTTGTCGGTCGCCGAGTTCGACGAGCGCAGCGGCCTCATCGCCGCGGCGGTGACGCGAGGTGATCTGGCGCCGGTGTTCAGCGACCTCCCGGCCGTCGTGCCGGAGCCGCCGGAACCGCCGGAACCGGCCGCCGCGCAGCCGGGTGGGCGGCGCGAGTTCGCCGGTTCGATGATGGGCCTGGTGGTGATCATCGCGCTGGTGCTGTTCTTCACCACCCATACTTGGCTCTGGTTCCTGCTGATCCCCGCGGCCGGCATCATCACCGGCGGCCTCCAGCAGCGCGGCCACGATCGCCGGTTGCTCGACGGCGACGACCACCGCCTGCTCGACCGCCGCCGCCGTCGCCGCGACCGTCGCCGGAGGTTCTGATGGAACCGATCGAAATCAACGCCGGCAGTTGGTATCTGCGTGCGCTGCGTGCCGACGACCGCATCGACGACCGCCCGGCTCTGGCCGACGGCGGCATCACCGACCCCGGCTATGTCGAACGCCGTGCCCGCGAATGGGAGGAACAGACCGGATATTCGTGGGCGGTGTGCGAGCCGACCACCGCGGAACTGGTCGCCGAGATCGTGGTGACGCCGCAACCCGATGGCACCGTGGAGATTTCGGGCTGGGCGCGCGAGGGCTACGATTCCGCGCTACAGTCCGGCCTGACCGCGGTGAGCCGATTCGTCGCCGGGGCCCTGGGCCTGCAACCTCTGTAAGGCGCGCCGAACGCTCTGTGCCGCAGCCCTTTTCGCGTCGAGCGGGTGGGGTCGCCGATTAAATCGGTGGATTGTCGGGGTTCCGTACCCGTACCGTGAAGACTCCGAAATCAAGCACTGGGGAGGTGCGCGATGTGGGAGTGGAGTAAATCGGTCGCGGAACGGGCCACCGCGACAGCGTGGACCCGGTCGGCCGGGGAGCCGGAGCCGACCGTCGTGGATCCGGAGGTCCGGGCCGAGCGGCCGGACGAGCAGGCGCCGGAAGAGCTCGGCGAATGGGCCTCCGACGCCGTCATGGCATATGGCGGAGAAGGCGCCGGCGGACCGGTGCGCTCGGTCCATCTGCCGGAGTACGACCTGGCCCGATGAGAGGAACCGGGAGGCGGGTGCCGCTCACATGGCGGTGCCCGCATCTTGGTCCCGCCCCCGGGCGAACCGTCCGATTGGAGCGGCACAACGACCGTCCGAGCAGGCAGGAGTAGCCTGCGAGGCGTGCAGAGGCCACCGTTGGACGCCGATATCCTGCGACATGCCGTCGCCGAACAGCCCGACCTGTCGTTCTTCTCCCACATCGATGTGGTGGAGTCGACCGGTTCGACCAATGCGGATCTGATCGGCGTGGCGGGCGATCCGTCCTCCGATCGGAGGGTGCTGGTCGCCGAATATCAGGACCGCGGTCGCGGCCGCCACGAACGGTCGTGGGTGAGTCCGCCGCGCGCGCAGATCGCCATGTCGATTCTGGTGCGGCTCGGCGGTATCGAGCCGGCCGTCCTCGGCTGGTTGCCGCTGCTGACCGGTGTCGCCGTCGTCGACGCGGTCCGCGAAACCACCGGACTGGACGCAAATCTCAAGTGGCCCAACGACGTTCTGATCGGCGGCCGCAAGGTGGCCGGCATCCTGGCCGAGGTCGCCTCCGGGGCGGGCGCGCCGGCGGTCGTGGTCGGCGTCGGGCTCAATGTGAGCCTCGCCGAGGACGAACTGCCTGTGCCGCATGCCGTTTCGCTCACCCTGGCCGGTGCGGAGAACGTCGATCGCAACGAGTTGGTCCTCGCCCTGCTGCGCGCCTTCGCCCGCCACTTCACCGAATGGCGGACCGAGAACTGGAATGTCACGGCGCTGGCCGACGCCTACCGTGCCCGGTGCGCCACCCTCGGCGCCGACGTGCGGGCGGAACTGCCCGGCGGCGAGGTCATCACCGGCGTGGCCACCGATATCGACGCCTACGGCCGCCTGATCATCGGCGATCGTTCGGTATCGGCGGGCGACGTCACTCATCTTCGCCCGGCATAGCGGGCCGAATCAGGGGGTAGGGTTCGCATATGAGTTATCCGGAGGAGCTGCTCGCGCCGGACGAGCAGCTGCTACTGCACCGTCATCCGCATTGGAAGATGTTGTTCTTGCCGGCGCTCACCTTCATCCTCGCCACGGCGCTGGCCGGATTCCTGAGCGGGCTGGCCTGGCGCAACACCGAGGGCACCACGCGCAACGCCGTTCTCATCGCGATCGTCGTGGTGTGGGCGCTGCTGGTCGTGTGGCGTTGCCTGTCGCAGGTGATCCGTTGGAAGTCAACGCATTTCATCATCACCGACCGGCGGGTGCTGGTGCGCGAGGGCGTGCTCACCCACACCGGCATCGACATTCCGATGAACCGCATCTCCAGTGTGCAGTTCCGCCACGGGTTGTCGGACCGGTTGCTCGGCACGGGCACCCTGATCATCGACGCCGCCTCGGGTGATCCGTTGGAGTACGACGACATTCCGAACGTGCAGAAGGTGCATTCGTTGCTGTACCACCAGGTCTTCGACAACCCGCACGGCGATCCGGGCCACGAGCAGTATCAGGACCCTCGCTACGGCGGCCGTCGGTAGCGGCGGGCCGCGGTTCGGTGGCGCACGCCCGATCGGCCCGGTTCGCCAGTAATCTTGTGCTGTGACCGCCGTACTGCTGGCCGAGGACGATGAGGCCATCGCCGCTCCGCTGTCGCGAGCGCTGGGGCGCGAAGGCTATTCGGTAACCGTCGAGAGCTTCGGCCCCGCCGTGCTGCGCCGGGCGCTGGAGGGTGAACACGATCTGCTCATCCTCGATCTAGGGCTGCCCGGTATGGACGGCCTGGAGGTGTGCCGCCAGGTCCGTGCCCGCGGCGCCGATCTCGCGGTGCTGATGCTGACCGCCCGCACCGACGAGGTCGATTTCGTGGTGGGTCTGGACGCCGGCGCCGACGACTATGTCGGTAAACCGTTCCGTCTCGCCGAACTACTGGCCCGCGTGCGAGCCCTGTTGCGGCGCAGTGGCATCGGCGACGAGGCGGTGGAGATCGGCGGAGTGCGGCTCGAACCCGCCGCACGTCGGGTGCTGGTCAACGGCCACGAAGTGAATCTGGCCAACAAGGAGTACGAACTGCTCAAGGTGCTCATCGACCGGGCCGGGCAGGTCGTGCCGCGCGAGACGATTCTGCGCGAGGTGTGGGGCGATGCCGATCTGCGCGGCTCCAAAACCCTCGACATGCACATGTCCTGGCTGCGCCGCAAGATCGGCGACGAGGGCCCGGTCGCGGAGCGGCGCATCGTCACCGTGCGCGGTGTCGGTTTCCGCTTCAACACCGATTGATCGCCGATGCGGCGCCGAATTCTGCTGTCCATGCTGGCGGCCCTGACCCTCACCACCGTGGTGCTGGGTATCCCCCTGGCGTTCACCGCCTGGCAGTGGGTGGCCGATATCACCCGCAGCGATCTGCGGGCCCGCCTGGATCGCATGTCGGTGGAGATCGTCGGCCAGGAGCGTGAGGACGGGTTGGTCCACGGCGTGCTCGACCTGCGCTCGGTGCGGCCGCTGATTCCGTCCGGCGGACGTCTCACAATCATCTATCCGACTCCCGAGGACGCCGCGCTGCGCGTGGACGCCGGGGCGCCGGAGGTCGACAACCCGGTGGTGGAATCGCTGTCGATGGGCACGTCGGGCTCGCTGCGACTCGAGGTGCCGGCCGCCCCCATGCATTCGATGCAGCGGCAAGCGGTGGGCGCGGTGGCGTTGGTGGCGCTGGCCTCGCTGGCCGCGGGCGCCGCGGTGGCGGTGGTGACCGCGCGGCGGGTCGCCGATCCGCTGCGGGATGTGGCCGCCCGTGCCGCGCGGTTGGCGAAGGGCGATTTCCGGCCGGACCCGCGCCGGCACGGCATCACCGAACTCGACCGGGTCTCGGATGTGCTCGATTCGGCCACGGTCGAGATCGCGGGCCGGCTGCAGCGCGAGCACGCGCTGGTCGCCGACGTGTCCCATCAGTTGCGCAGCCGCTTGACGGCGGTGCGGCTGCGCCTCGACGAATTGTCGGCGCATCCGGACCCGGCGGTCGTCCAGGAATCGGAGGAGGCGATGGCGCAGGTCGATCGGCTCACCGAGGCGATCGACGAGTTGGTTCGCGATTCCCGCGACCAGGACGCCGCCGATCACGAACCGGTCCCGGTGGTCGCGGAATTGCGCGGGGTTGTCGCCGAATGGCGGCATCCCTTCGCCGAGGCCGGCCGCAAACTCGTGCTGTCCGGCGATCCGGCCCTGCGCGCGCCGGTGACCGGACCGCGGTTGCGCGAGGCGGTGGCCGTACTGGTCGACAACGCGCTGGTGCACGGCGGCGGAGACTGCTCGGTGTCGGTGCGCACCGTCTACGGCGGGCCCGACCGCGAACCGCTGGTGGCGGTCGAGGTGGCCGACGAGGGCGAGGGGGTCAGCGACGAACTGGCACCGCACATCTTCGACCGCGGCTTCTCCGGCGCCGGATCGACCGGGGTGGGGCTGGCGCTGGCGCGCGCGCTGATCGAAGCCGATGGCGGCCGGTTGGAACTACAGCGACGGCGTCCGGCGCTGTTCGCGGTATTCCTCGGTAAGCCGACCGTGGGGCGGTCGGGTAACGGCGTCATCGGGGAGCCCCGCTGAACGGTGGGTTCAGCTGAAGCCGAGCGGTTTCTCTTCCTCGTACAGTTCTTCGAATTCTTCGACCAGTGCGTCGATTTCGTCGGGGAACACCCAGCGCTTCATCGCCCAGAATCGGAACACCATCTGCAGGATGTTGCCGATGATGAAGGCGCTGACGAAGTCGGCGATGTTCTCCACGGTCAAGCTGACATCGGGAACGTGCAGATGGAAGAAATACCGCGAAACCCACAGCGGGAGATTCGACAGCAGCACACCGATGGCGCTGACCACGAAGAACAACAGGGCTTCGTGGTGTTTCTCACGACCGCCGCGACCCTTGAACGACCATTCCCGGTTCAGGATGTAGGACGCGATGACCGCGATTACTCCGGAAATGATCTTGGCAGTGATCGGTTTCGACTCGAGAACCGTCAATTTGAGGATGTAGAAGATACCGCTGTCGATGACGAAAGTGGTCGCTCCGACAATCGCGAACTTGATCAGCTCGTGATGACGAATAGCGAGGTCCCGTAGTGTTTTGGGGAGGATGTTGACCACATCGTCGACAAATGGCACCCGGTGAGTCTACGTCCGTCCCGCGCTGGGCAATCAACCCGCACTCATCCCCGCGTGTGGGCGCATGACAACATGGTGGGCTGTGAGCGAGCGTAGTGGGCCATCGATGGACCCCTCCACCGGGGTGCAAGAGGTTGCCGAGGGTGAACCGATGCCGGTTTCGCGCAGTTTCGAAGGTGGTGGAATGCCGACCGTCGCGATGATCGGCGGCGGGCAGCTGGCGCGAATGACGCATCAGGCCGCCGTGGCGCTGGGGCAGTGCCTGCGGGTCCTGGCCGAGCGCCCCGACGATCCGGCGGCCCAGGTCAGCCCCGAGCTGGTCCTCGGATCGCATACCGACCTGGCGGCCCTGCGCAAGGTTGCCGTCGGTACGCACGCGGTGACCTTCGATCATGAACATGTGCCGACCGAACATCTGCTGGCGCTGGTGGCCGAGGGCGTGAACGTGCAGCCGCCGCCGGCCGCGCTGGTCTACGCCCAGGACAAGCTCGCGATGCGGCGCAAACTGGCCGAGATGGGCGCGCCGGTCCCGGCGTTCACCGCGGTCGAGAACGTCGCGGATGCCACCGGTTTCCTCGCCGAACACGGTCCGTTCGTGCTGAAGGCGGTGCGCGGCGGCTACGACGGGCGCGGCGTGTGGATGATCGACGACGCCGCCGAGGCCGAGCGCATCGTCACAGACCAGCTCGGGCACGGTGTGATCTTGCTCGCCGAGCAGCGGGTGGATCTGAAGCGTGAGCTCTCCGCGATGGTGGCGCGCTCGCCGTTCGGGCAGGCCGCGGCCTGGCCGGTGGTGGAGACCGTGCAGCGCGAGGGCCAGTGTGCCGTGGTGATCGCGCCCGCGCCGCAGCTGTCGGACGAGGCCGCGACCGAGGCCGAATCGCTGGCTCTGCGGCTGGCCGCCGAGCTCGGCGTCACCGGTGCGATGGCCGTGGAGCTGTTCGAAACCCACGCCGGTGAACTGCTGGTCAACGAACTGGCCATGCGCCCGCACAATTCCGGGCACTGGGGGATGGACGGTGCCGTCACCGGGCAGTTCGAACAGCATCTGCGCGCGGTTCTCGACTATCCGCTCGGTGCCACCACGCCGCTGGCGCCGGTGACGGTGATGGCGAACATCCTCGGCGCGGCCGAGGCGCCGGCGATGTCGATGGACGAGCGGCTGCACCACCTGTTCGCGCGGATGCCGGAGGCGAGGGTGCATCTCTACGGCAAGGGCGAACGCCCGAAGCGCAAGATCGGGCATGTGAACATCCTCGGTGACGACGTGGCCGAGGTGCGGGAGAAGGCCGAACGGGCGGCGCACTGGATGTCGCACGCGGTGTGGACCGATGGATGGGATCCCCATGAGTGACGGAGCACAGGTCGGCCTGATCATGGGCAGCGATTCCGACTGGCCCACGATGGAAGCCGCCGCGGAAGCGTTGGCGGAGTTCGGGATTCGCTTCGAGGTCGGTGTCGTCTCGGCGCATCGCACGCCGCAGCGCATGCTCGACTACGCCCGCGAGGCCGCCGGTCGCGGCGTGAAGGTGATCATCGCCGGTGCCGGTGGCGCCGCCCACCTGCCCGGCATGGTCGCCTCGGCCACCCCGCTGCCGGTGATCGGCGTTCCGGTGCCGCTGAAATATCTCGACGGCATGGACTCCCTGCTGTCGATCGTGCAGATGCCCGCCGGCGTCCCCGTCGCCACGGTCTCCATCGGCGGCGCCCGCAACGCGGGCCTGCTCGCCGTCCGCATCCTCGCCGCCACCGACCCCCAGCTGCGCACCCGCATGGAACAGTTCCAGGCCGACCTGGAAAAACTGGTCCTCGACAAGGACGAAGCCCTGCGCACCCGCTTGCTGGGTTAGGACCGATTCATTCCACGGCCCGACCCGCACGCAGGGCGGCGATCGATTCGATGAGGCCCGCGCGTTCGAGTGCGTCGAGGACATCTTCGACGGTCTCCGGAGGATTGTTCCGTGAATCGGCAATCGACTGTGTGCACGCCCAGACGATGCGATCGTCCAGCGACATCTGGTCGAGAATGAACTCGTCGGGGCTTTTCGCCTCGATGTGCCACTGTGCGAGGTACTCGTTCGGGAAGTCGTCGAGGTTGGCGGTGACGATGACTCGCGCACCGGCCTTGATCGCCGCGGCGAGCACGTGGCGGTCGTCCATGTCGGGTAGTTTCAGGCCCTCGATGAGCGGTTCGTAGCCCTCGACCAGGCAGTCGGGTACAGCCCTGATGAGCAGCTGTCGAAGCCGCACGAACTTGTCGGGTGCGATGTCGGGCCGTTTGGCGGACAGGTTGTCGAAGGTTTCGTCGAGAATGCGGGCCGACCATTTCGCCTGCACTATGCCCGACCGCGCGAGCCGGACCATCATGTCCCGCAGTGTATTTCCGTAGAGAACGTTGGCGTCGTAGAGCACTACGAATGCCACGTCAGATGCCCAATTCCTGCCCGAGGGCGCCGAGCTCGTCGGCTGCGGACCTGCTGAGGACTTCGGTGCGTTGCTGGTATGCCTTCAGGTCGTCGAACCGGACTCGGCGGTGGCGACCGACGAGGCGGAACGGAATCTCGCCGGATTCGAGGAGGTTGACCAGATACGGCCGCGACACGTTCAGCATGTCGGCTGCCTGCTGTGTGGTCAGTTCCGCATTGGAAGGAACGACGGACACCCCCCGGCCTTCTGCTGCCTGGGCGAGGATGAACGCCAGCAGACTCACGGCCTCGCGCGGGAGTATCAAAGCGTCGCGGCCGGTCTCACCGGAAGCGACGATGGTTTGTTCGTCCGGGTGGCGCATGAGGTAGTCCTTGATCCGACGCATGGCGCGCGCGGCTACCTCCGGATCGATGGCGCCGGGTTCCGTCCGTTTGGCTGTCTGCATCCCCATCGTGGTCACCACTCCTTCCTATTCGAACTATACGCAATATTCGCAATATTCGAAACGGTCACCGGTTCACTGGGGGGGTCGCCGTGGCATCTCGCTACCGTTTAGACGTGCCCAGCGACAATTCGACCCCCGTTCGTGCTGCCGACGCCGCGGAGTTTCGGCTGGCTGTGGTCGATCATGCGTTGCGGCTGTTTGCCGAGCAGGGGTACGAGGCGACGACGGTGGACGAGATCGCGGAGGCGGCGGGGATTTCGCGGCGGACGTTCTTTCGGCAGTTCCGGTCGAAGGAGGATGTGGTCTTCGCCGACCACGAGGAGCAGCTCGCCCGGGCGAAGGCGTATCTGGCTGCGGCGCAGGGGGATCCGTGGGATGCCGTGCGGGAGGCGGTGGTCGGGATCTTCGAGCGGTTCACCGAGACCAGGGAACTGGCCGCGCGCCGGTACCGGGTGGTCCGGCAGGCCTCGGCACTGCGCGACCGTGAGATCGTGACCGTCTTCCGGTACGAACGGCTGTTCACCGACTATCTGCGCGATCGGCTGCCGGAGGTGCCCGATCTCGCGCTGATCCAGTTCAGTGCGGCCGTCACCGCCACCCACAACTATCTGCTGCGCCGCATGGTGCGGGGTCGGTCCGAGGCGAGCGCGGCCGATCTGCGCGCGGCGGTCCGGGCGATCGCGCCCCCCGGTGCGGCCCCGGAGCCGGGTGAGATGGTGGTCGCGGTCTTCCCGCGCGAGATGCCCGCACGGCAGGTCGCCGACCTCCTGGCCGACCGCCTCGATAATCTGTGAATCGGGCACCGAATCCAGGATTTGGCACTGAGTGCCACGCCGGATTCCGGCCATCCCCTCACGTCGTCGCCCTCGGACGGCGTATAGTCGAACCCGACTGGCACTGAGTGCCGAGGTGCGCCAGTGTAGTGCCGGGATTCGCGGACCAGGCGAATCGAAACCCCACGACCAGGAGTGAACCCATGGCGGGCAACCCCGATTTCGAACTGTTCAAGTTGGACGACATCCACGACGAGTTGCGCGCGGCGATTCGCGGCCTGGCCGAGAAGGAGATCGCCCCGCACGCCAAGGATGTCGACGGCAACGCCCGGTTCCCGCAGGAGGCCCTGGACGCGCTGAACGCCGCGGGCTTCAACGCGGTCCACGTCCCCGAGGCCTACGGCGGCCAGGGCGCCGACTCGGTCGCCACCTGCATCGTCATCGAGGAGGTCGCCCGCGTCTGTGGTTCGTCCTCGCTGATCCCGGCGGTGAACAAGCTCGGCACGATGGGCCTGATCCTGCAGGGTTCGGAGGAGCTGAAGCAGAAGGTGCTGCCCGACCTCGTCGAGGGCAAGATGGCCTCCTACTGCCTGTCCGAGCGCGAGGCCGGTTCGGACGCCGCCTCCATGCGCACCCGCGCCAAGCGCGACGGTGACGACTGGGTGATCAACGGCTCCAAGTGCTGGATCACCAACGGCGGCCAGTCCACCTGGTACACCGTGATGGCGGTGACCGATCCGGAGAAGGGCGCCAACGGCATCTCCGCGTTCATGGTCCACAAGGACGACGAGGGTTTCGTGGTCGGCCCGCTCGAGCACAAGCTGGGCATCAAGGGTTCGCCGACCGCCGAATTGTACTTCGAGAACTGCCGCATCCCGGGTGACCGGATCATCGGCGCCGAGGGCACCGGTTTCAAGACCGCGCTGCAGACCCTCGACCACACCCGGCCCACCATCGGCGCGCAGGCCGTCGGCCTGGCCCAGGGTGCGCTGGACGCCGCGATCGCCTACACCAAGGACCGCAAGCAGTTCGGCAAGGCCATCGCCGATTTCCAGAACACCCAGTTCATGCTCGCCGATATGGCGATGAAGGTCGAGGCCGCGCGCCTGATGGTCTACACCTCCGCCGCACGCGCCGAGCGTGGTGAGAAGAACCTGGGCTTCATCTCCGCCGCCTCCAAGTGCTTCGCCTCCGATGTGGCGATGGAGGTCACCACCAACGCCGTGCAGCTGTTCGGCGGCGCCGGCTACACCACCGATTTCCCGGTGGAGCGGATGATGCGCGATGCCAAGATCACCCAGATCTACGAGGGCACCAACCAGATTCAGCGTCTGGTCATGTCGCGCCAGCTGCTGCGCTGATCGCAGGCCCGATCGACGACGCGCGCGGCGCCGGGGAACGACTCGGCGCCGCCCGCGTTCGCTTGTGACATCGAACCGAAGCAGCACTGCCTCGTGGCGCGTCGCGCACGGTGAGTTGTCAGGACGCGTTACGGTATCGAAGCGCCGAATTCAGTGAATTACCGGCAATTTTCGCTGGTAGAACGGTAGTGCCACGAAAATCTCTGCGAAGTACTTTCAGATGCAATTTCAAATGTTCGTTCAATCGCAATCGGGCGAATTCGGAATTGTCCCAACGGCTTTCGCAGCGCACTATTGATGCATGGCAGGCGTGGAGATCACCGACAGGTTCGTCCGCCGCACCCTGGACAACGGGCGAATCGAAGAGGTCACCTGGCTGGAGCTGACCGAGGTGCGCATCATCACCACCGCCGACGGTCCCTTCGCCGACGACGTGTTCTTCGTACTGATCGGTGTGCGCGGGAACGGTTGCGTGGTCCCGCATTCCGCTGCCGACACCGAGTTCCTGGCCCGCCTGCAGAAACTACCGGGCTTCGACAACGCCGCCGTGATCGAGGCGATGGGGACGGTCGGCGACCGCCAGTTCCTGGTCTGGCGGCGCCGCATCTGACGCGGAGACCGCGGCGCCGCAGGAGGACCGCTAGGCGACCAGATCGGCGTATTCGCGATGGTCGTCGATGTACTGCTCCACGTACCAGCAGGTCGGCACGACGGCGAAGCCGTTGTCGCGGCAGTCGGTGAGCGCGTATTCCACCAGTTGCGCCGCCACCCCGCGCCCGCGGAACTCCGGGAAGGTGAGGGTGTGGTTGAGATCGCGAATCGGCTTGTCGCCCACGCTGTTCTCCGCGTAATCCGCGTAGCCGGCGAGAGTGTCGTCGATGTAGATCTCGTAGCGGCCGGCGGCCGTATTGTGCTCGAGCCTGGTCGTCATATCAGGTAGAACTCCGTCGTCGCCACGATTTGTTCCGCGCGCGGGTCAGCTCCCGCAGACTCGATTCAGCTCGTCCGACATTTCGCAGCCTAGCCGTCGACTGTCCGATTTGCGAGATTTTTCCGGCCGGTCCGAGTTCAGAGCACCGCGCCCGGATTGAGGATGCCGTGCGGATCCAGGGCTTCCTTGATGCGCCGGGTCAGATCCATCACCTCCGGACCGACCTGATCCGGTAGCCACGCCTTCTTCAACCGGCCGACGCCGTGTTCGCCGGTGATCGTGCCGCCCAGCGCGATGGCCAGGTCCATGATCTCGCCGAAGGCCTGATGCGCGCGTGCGGTCTCGTCCGCATCGGCGGGGTTGTAGACGATCAGCGGGTGGGTGTTGCCGTCACCGGCGTGCGCGATCACCGAGATCAGCACCTCCCGCCGCGCGGCGATCTCGGCGATACCCGTGACCAGCTCGCCCAGGCGCGGGAGCGGCACGCCGACGTCCTCGAGCAGGAGCGGACCCTTGCGTTCCACCGCGGGGATGGCGAATCGCCGTGCGGCGCAGAACGCTTCGCCCTCCTCGGGGTCCTCGGTCCGGAAAACCTCGGCGGCTCCGGCGCTTTCGCAGGCCTCGGC
Organism: Nocardia sp. 852002-51101_SCH5132738; assembly: GCF_001665695.1. Classification (NCBI taxonomy): domain Bacteria; kingdom Bacillati; phylum Actinomycetota; class Actinomycetes; order Mycobacteriales; family Nocardiaceae; genus Nocardia; species Nocardia sp. 852002-51101_SCH5132738. Next base: position 66,424 of record NZ_LZML01000210.1, read on the forward strand.
GATGATCGCGGCCTCCCGGGCCCGGTATTCGCCGGGAGCGTCCGAGCGGGCCACCAGCATGGCTGCGGCCTCGCGATCGAGTCCCATCCGCATCTCGTCCTCGACGGCGTTGATCGCCACCGAGTCCATGAATTCCAGCATCGAGGGACGCAGCCGGGCCGCGATCGCCTCGATCGCCGCGGTAGCCGCGGTGAGGGTGGAAAACGTGGCGACCACGGTGCTCTGCTGCGGCTGCGCGGGCAGCAACCGCAGCGTCAGCTCGGTGATGATGCCGAGGGTGCCCTCGCTGCCGACGAACAGTTTGGTCAGCGACAGCCCGGCGGAATCCTTGAGTCGCGGCCCGCCCAGCCGCACCACCGTGCCGTCGGCGAGCACCACCTCCATACCCAGGATGTAGTCGGTGGTGACGCCGTATTTCACGCAGCACAGCCCGCCGGCGTTGGTGGCCGCGTTGCCGCCGATCGAGCAGATCTCGAACGATGACGGATCCGGCGGATACCACAGTCCGTGTTCGGCCGCCGCCCGTTTGACCTCGGCGTTCAGCAGTCCGGGCTGGGTGACGGCGGTGCGGGTGACCGGATCGACCGTGATCTCCCGCATGCGTTCGGTACTCACCAGCAGGGCGCCGTCCTGCGCGGTCGCGCCGCCGGACAGTCCGGTTCCGGCGCCGCGCGGCACCAGCGGGACCCGATGTTCGTGCGCCCAGCCGACCACGGTCGCGACCTGTTCGGTGGTCAGCGGCCGGACCAGTGCCGCCGGCATTCCGGCCTGTGGATCGAGCGCGCGGTCGTGGCGGTACCCGGCGAGGATGTCGGGATCGGTGACGACCGTGCCGTCGGGAAGCAGGTCTGCGAGTGTTGCGATGTCCACATCCCGAACCTACGTGCTCGCGCGGGATCCGTGCGCAGTACACTGCCGCGGTGTCCGATGCCAAGCTAGAGATCCAGATGCTCCACGACCGGATCATGGTTCGCGTCTCCCAGGAGGAGGGCGAACGACGCAGCAGCGGCGGCATTCTGATTCCCGCCACCGCGCAGGTGGCGAAGCGGCTGACCTGGGGTGAGGTCAGCGGGGTGGGTTCGCATGTGCGCAGCGTGGGCGTCGGCGACCGTGTGCTGTTCAGCGCCGAGGACCAGTTCGAGGTGGAGGTGCAGGGTCAGGCCTACCTGGTGCTGCGCGAGCGCGATCTGCACGCGGTGGCGAGCGAACGCCCCGAACACGGCACCGGCCTGTACCTGTAACCGGCACGGCGATGCCCCCGGCCGGGTAGCCAGGGGCATCGAGCGCATCAGCGGGTGTGCCGCGGTAGCGCCAGCGCGGCGGCGAGCACCACGGCGAGGACCGCGATCCCGGCTACCGCGGCCATCTCCATGGCGGTCACATAGCTGCCGGTGCTGTGCACCGCGCCCAGCGCCGAGAAGAAGATGACGCCGAGAACGGTTGCGCCGATGGCGTTTCCGAACTGCTGCGCGGTGGTGAGCACGCCGGCCGCCATCCCGGCCTGCGGTGCGGGGATGCCCGAGGACAGCACGGCCGAGACCACCGACGGGATCGTCATCCCGTTGCCGAGGCCGACGACCATCATGCCCGGAATCAACGCGAGGGCGCTCACCTGCGTGCCCATGCCGACCAGCACCGCCAGGGTGATTCCCAGGCCGGTCAGGCTGGTGCAGGTTCCGATCACCATGACCCGGTTGCCGAACCGGTTGGCGACCCGCGGTGCCAGGAACAGCGAACTGCCCGCGAAGCAGAGTCCCAGCGGCGCGAACGCCGAACCCGCACGCAGCGGCGACAATCCGAGGCCGCCCTGCAGCATCAGCGTCAGGCAGAGCATGAATCCGGCGAAGAAGGTCAGATAGCCGCCCGCGATCACGAGGCCGAGGCTGAAGCCGCGTTCGCGAACCATGGCGGTGTCGAGGACCGGTTCCCCGCCGCGGCGTGCCAGCCGGTTCTCGTAACGCAGGGTCGCCAGCAGCACCGGCGCCGCGGCCGCCATCGACACCCAGGTCCACAGCGGCCAGCCCTCCGGCCGGCCCAGTGTGATCGGAATCAGCAGCAGTGCCAGTGCCGCGGAAATGCCCACGGCGCCAACGGGATCCAGCCGCGCCCGGCGAGTGCTGCCGGTGCGGGGCAGCCAGCGTGCGGCCAGGGCGGCCGCGACCAGTCCGATCGGCACGTTGATGTAGAAAATGGTCCGCCAGCCCCAGCCGAACAGATCGGCGTCGAGCAGGACGCCGCCGAGCACCTGGCCCGCGACCGCGCCGAGGCCGATGGTGGCGCCGAACGCGGCCATCGCCCGGGGCCGTTCGAGCGGCGGGAACAGGGTGTTGATCAGTGCCAGCATCTGCGGCACCATCAGCGCCGCGGTGCCGCCCTGCAGGACGCGCGCGCCGACCAGCGCCCAAGCATTCGGTGCGAGGCCGCAGAGTAGCGACGCCACCGTGAAGGCCAGCATGCCGACGACGAACAGGCGCCGATGGCCGAACAGGTCGCCGAGCCGGCCGCCCGTGATCAGGCCCGAGGCGTAGGCGAAGCCGTAGCCGCCGACGATCAGTTCCAGCGCCGCTTCGCCGGCGTTCAGATCGTGTTGTAGCGAGGAGGCGGCGACATTGACGACGAACCAGTCGAACATCGCCATGAACATGGCACTCAGCACCACCGGCAGCACCCGCCAGCGCGCCGGGTAGGGCACGGGCTCGGCCGGCGGCGTACGCAGAAGTGGTGGGGCGGTGGGTGTTTCGAGGGTGGGCAATATCGGACTCCCCGGAATCGGTCGAGAGTATCGACGGCGCCGCGCTGCGCCGCGGGATGCGGATCGGTCTCCGCACGGGATGTAACTAACCGGTTGGTTAGAACTATTCCAGCGCCCGCGACGTCGTGTCAACCAATTGGTTGGTTAGCATCGATGGCATGCCCCCGCGCGATCCCGAGGCCACCAAGGCCCGCATCTTCGAGGCGGCGACCGAGGAGTTCGCCGCCCACGGGATCGCCGGTGCCCGCGTGGATCGCATCGCCCGCAACGCCAAGGCCAACAAGCAGCTGATCTACGCCTACTTCGGCGACAAACAACACCTGTTCGAACAGGTGCTGGAGAAGGCGATGCTCGATGTGGCCGCGGCGGTCTCGACCGATATCGACGATATCGATGCCTGGGTGGACGCCCATATCGCCTACCACCGCGAACATCCGGAATTCCTCCGGTTGCAGATGTGGGAGGCGTTGGAACTCGCGCCGGACCGAGTGACCGCCGGCGAGGCCCGCGCGCGCCGCTACCGGGACAAGATCGAGAAGGTCGAGGCCGCACAACGGCGGGGACTGCTGCGCGACGATATGCCGCCCGGCTATCTGCTCACCCTGCTGACCGGGCTGATCAACTATCAGCAGGCGCTCCCGCAATCCCGGCGGTTCGTCGTCGGCGGCCCCGACGATCCGGCGGAGCTGCGCAACTGGGTGCGTGACGCCGCGCGCCGGATCGTGGCGCCGCGCGAGGAATCCTGAGCCTTACACCCGCTAACGCCGCGCGGCGATCTCCGTCTCGAGGGTGGCCAGGTCGGTGGTCAGCGATCCGCCGGCGAAAGCCATTGCGGCATATGACCGTTCGGCCGCATCGGCATGTCCGGCGCCACAGGCGTCGGTCACCGTGATCGGCAGATAACCCAGATCGATGGCATGCCGCACCGTCGGCTCGATACCGACCTCGAGGGCGATCCCCGCGATCACGACGGTATCGATGCGCAGGTCACGCAGGGCGATATCCAGGGGTGTGCCCGCGAAGGCCGACATGGTGATCTTGTCGAAAACCACCTCGTCCGGGCCGGGGGTCAGCTCCGGAACCAGGTGATACTGCGGTGAGCCCTGCGGGAACATCGACCGCACCCGGCTCGGATCGTCCACGCGCTGCCACGCCATGGCCGTCCGCAGCTGCGCCACCCCGGCCGCGGCCGGCGGCAGTGACATGTGCCGGGTGTAGAACACGCGAAAACCGTTGGCTCGAGCCGTATCACGAAGCCGGACGCAGGCATCGACGATCTGCTGCCCGGCGGCGATCTGACCGACGATGCCGACCTGCATGTCGTAGATCAGCACCGCGGTCCGAGCCGGATCGCACGCGTCCGCCACGGTCAGGGCGATGTCGAGTCCGAATGCATGCCGCATATACTGCTCACCTGGTCCGATCGTAGGGTTCGGCCGTGTCGACCGACGCGTCCATGAGCGCCTCGAGCGGGAGTGGGGCGGTCACCGGAACGTAGGTCCATTCCAGAAAGCCCTTCTTGGACAACGGGAAATCGTCCACATATCGCCGGGCCTCCGCGACACTGTCCACCTCGAAGACGATCACCACACCCGATTCGTCCGCACGGGCGTAGTTCTCCCGGACGATTCCGGCCTTCCAGAGGCGCCACACATTCGCGACCTCCTCGGGCAGATACGGTGTGATGGTCTCGAGCGTGACCCCGGGTTTGAAGCGGTCGAAGGCGATAACTTTCATGAGATCCATGCAAGTCCCGTGATTACAGTGTTACAAGAGCGCACTTTTCGGTAAGTAGGTGAGCGCGATGTCGCAGCGGCGGTATTACTGCCCGGTCGAGGTCACTGTCGACCTGATCGGTGGGAAGTGGAAACCGGTGATCCTCGCGCATTTGAAGGAGGGGGTGCGGCGCTACGGTCACCTGCGCCGGGCCATGCCCTCGACCAGCGAGAAGATGCTGGTGCAGCAACTGCGCGAGCTCGAGGCCGACGGTCTCGTCAGCCGGACCGTATTCGATACCGTCCCGCCGCAGGTGGAATACGATCTGACCGCCGAGGGGCGCAGCCTGGTTCCGGTGTTGACCGCGCTGTACGAATGGGGCGAAAAACGGTGTGAGCGAACGGGTATCACCCTCGGGTGAGCACGATCGCGGCCGGACCGTGCCGGGTCAGCCGGCTGCGGTCAGCACCTCGGTGCGTGCACCGTCGACCACGACGGCATCGTCGTCGGTCAGCGCCCAGTGCGGCGTTCCCGCCGCGCGTAAACGGGCGGCCAGGCGGGTGCCGTGGCCGTCCGGATCGGTGGCCGGCGAATCCACATGCGGGACGATCGCCCGGTCCACCAGCCCCAGTCCGTCCCAGCGCGGATCGATACCACAGGCGAGCCGCACCTCGGCCGGATCGTCGGCGTCCTCCAGGCCGTGCAGGTCGGGAGTGAGCAGGCAGGCGCCCGCGCTGTACCCGGTGTAGGCCAGCGCGTCCTCGGCCAACAGGTCACGCAGAACGAGATCGGCCGCGCTGCGGGCGAACTGGGCCCGGAGGACGAAGGTGTTGCCGCCGCGAACCCACAGCGCCGGATATCCGCGCAGCACCCGCTCCAATTCGGCGCGACGACCGATGTAATCGCGCAGATCGACCACCTCGGGCCGAAAACCGCTGCGCCGCAGGGGAACCAGATCGCTGGTCACCGCGCCGGACCACGCGGACGGCCACGCATCGCAGGCGTTCGGAACGACCGCGATCGGCCCCGGACCGCCGACCAGCTCGGCGAACCGGTCGTAATGGGCGCCGAATCGGTAGCTGGACAGGAAGAGTCGCACGGCGAGTCAGATGGTGAAGGCGAGATTCGCGGCGATCCGCTCACCCAGTGCGCGGTCGCCGTCGACCTCGATCTCGTCGCGATGATCCGCGGCGGCGGTGCGTCCGCCGCACAGGCGGGCGAACAGGCTCGAACTCAGCCGAACGACGGTGTCGGCCGGACGATCGAGGGTCGCGACGACGTCCGCGCGCCCGTCGACGCGGATGTGGACGGTCCGGGCGACGGGACCGGTGGTCTCGATCGTGATGCGGGATCCGTCGGGCGCGCCGCCCCGCTTGACCACCACGCGCCCGAGGAAGGGTTCGATCTCGTCCAGTGCGATCTCGGCGCGCCGGCCGCCCTCGTCCATACCCAGGGCTTTCGCATCGCCGCCGAGCGCGTCGGTGATGTCGAGTTGATGCATCCAGCAGTCGAACAACCGCACCCGCATGAACCTGCCGTACGGCACCACCCCGATCGGGGACTGGATATCGGCGGTCCAGGCGGCCTCGTCGACGGCCGCCAGCGCGGCGCGGCGCCGGTCGGTCACCTCGGTGAACCGCCGCAGCAGTTCGTCGCCGCGCAGCGGTCGCAGCGATTCCAGCCACATCTCGTTCAGCGCTCCGGTGTCGTTGCGGACGTGGTCGAAGGCGTGAACGTCACGGTCCACCTGTGGTAGCGACTCGCCGAGCAGCATCGATTCGGTGCCGACGACATGGGCGAGCACATCGAAGATCGTCCACCCCGGCAGCGGTGACGGCAGCCGCCAGCGGTCCTCGTCCAATCCGGCGGTCAGTTCCGCCAGCACATCCCACTGGCCGGAGAGCGCACTGGTCAGTTCGGCGCGGTCGAGTGAGGCTGTGCTCATGAACGAGTCTCCCTGTCGGTCGGGTCGAGTCGGTCCGGTTCCGCGCCGAGCCGGTCGAGCCCGGTGCGGAGCGCGGCCGCGGTGGCCGTCGGATCGTGCGGCCGTCGCAGCAGGAAGCCGCGGGCGAAGGTGAACAGATCACCACCGCGGCGCGGCACCACGTGCAGGTGGACGTGATGCACCGTCTGGAAGGCCGCTTTACCGTCGTTGAGTACGAGATTCGCGCCGTCGGCGCCGAGATCGCTGCGCCGCAACGCCTTTGCGATGCGATGGCCCACGCGGAACAGGTCCGCGCCCAGTTCGGCGTCGAGTTCGTCGAGGTGGGCGGCATGGCTTTTCGGAATCACCAGGGTGTGTCCCCGGGTGATCGGCCGGATGTCGAGGAAGGCGTACACGCGCTCGTCCTCGTAGATCCGCGTCGCCGGCGCGTCGCCCGCGACGATCCGGCAGAAGATACAGCCACTCACCACGCAGACATTACGGCGTAAGGCGCACCCGGCATAGCCCGCTTCTGCGCTGCGTGAAGCGGCAATCGAGGGAAAAGCCGTGGTGTGATGTGATGTTGATCTCAACTAATCTCACCGGCCTGCCGGGTACAGTTGCGAGAATTATTTCGGACCTTACTGAAAAGTAAGTTCCGCTCGGCCAGACCCAACAGGCGGCCCACCTGGACATCAGGGGGCCAGCTTGCCGTCACAAGTTAGGAAGTTGACCAGTGGAGACAACGCAGGGCGCGAACGAGGGCGCGCAGCCCGGCGACGACAGTCGCGCGTCGCACCGCACGCGTGTCGGTGTGGTTCGTGAGACCAATGCCGACGAACGACGCGTCGCGTTGGTGCCGAAGATCATCCCGAGCCTGGTGAAGCAGGGTGTACAGGTCGTCGTCGAAGCCGGCGCGGGTGTCGGGGCATTGATTCCGGACGAAGTCTACGAGGCCGCGGGCGCGACGATCGGTGATCCGTGGCAGGCCGAGGTCGTGGTGAAGGTGGCCCCGCCCAACGACGCCGAGATCGCCAAACTGTCCGAGGGCCAGACGCTGATCGGATTCCTCGCTCCGCGCAACGCCGACAACAAGATCGGGGCGCTGCAGAACGCGGGCGTGCGCGCATTCGCCGTGGAGGCGATCCCGCGCATCTCGCGTGCGCAGGTGATGGACGCGCTCTCCTCGCAGGCCAATGTCGCCGGGTACAAGGCGGTGTTGCTGGCGGCGTCGGAGTCGACGCGCTTCTTCCCGATGCTGACCACCGCGGCGGGCACGGTGAAGCCGGCGACGGTGCTGGTGCTCGGTGTGGGTGTCGCGGGTCTGCAGGCCCTGGCGACCGCCAAGCGTCTCGGTGCGCGCACCACCGGATACGACGTGCGGCCCGAGGTGGCCGACCAGGTGCGGTCGGTGGGTGCGCAGTGGCTGGATCTGGGTATCGATGCGGCCGGCGAGGGTGGTTACGCCCGCGAGCTGACCGAGGACGAAAAGGCCCAGCAGCAGCAGGCTTTGGAAGATGCCATCAAGGGTTTCGACGTGGTGGTGACCACCGCGCTGGTGCCGGGTCGCCCCGCGCCGCGTCTGGTGACCGCCGCGGCGGTGGAGGGGATGAAGCCCGGCAGTGTGATCGTCGACCTGGCGGGGGAGACCGGCGGCAACTGCGAGCTGACCGAGCCCGGTAAGACGGTGGTCAAGCACGGTGTCACGATCTGCTCGCCGCTGAATCTGCCGGCGACGATGCCCGAGCACGCCTCGGAGCTGTACTCGAAGAATATTGCGGCGCTGCTGGAGCTGATGCTGAAAGACGGCGAGCTCGAGCCCGATTTCGGCGACCAGGTGCTCGCCGATTCCTGTGTGGCCGGTGCGCCGAGCCGTCCCGCCGATTCCGAGGAGCAGGGCTGATGTATACCGAGCTTTTGGCCAATATCGCGATTCTGGTGCTGTCCGGATTCGTGGGTTTCGCGGTGATCTCCAAGGTGCCCAACACCTTGCACACCCCGCTGATGTCGGGCACCAACGCCATTCACGGCATCGTGGTGCTGGGTGCGCTGGTCACCCTCGGCAAGGTCGAGCACCCGTCGGTGATCACGCAGATCATTCTGTTCGTCGCGGTGGTGTTCGGAACGCTGAACGTGGTCGGTGGTTTCGTGGTGACCGACCGGATGCTGGGGATGTTCAAGGGCAAGAAGCCCGCTGCGTCGGGCGCGGAGCGCCCTGGAAATACCGAGAAGGCGGGCCGCTGACTCATGGACAATCTGGTCAACATCCTTTATATCGTCGCGTTCTCGCTGTTCATTTATGGCCTGATGGGCTTGACCGGTCCGAAGACCGCGGTGCGTGGTAACTGGATCGCGGCGGTCGGTATGGGCATCGCGGTGATCGCGACGTTCATCTCCATCCGGGACACCTCGAACTGGATCATCATCATCGCGGGCCTGGTTGTCGGTGTGGCGCTGGGTGTTCCGCCGGCGAAGTTCACCAAGATGACGGCGATGCCGCAGCTGGTGGCGGCGTTCAACGGTGTCGGTGGTGGCACGGTCGCGTTGATCGCGTGGTCGGAATTCCTCAACAGCGACGGCTTTTCGTCGCTGCACGAGCAGCCCACCGTTCACATCATCATCGGTTCGCTGTTCGCGGCGATCATCGGTTCGATCTCGTTCTGGGGCTCGCTGATCGCGTTCGGCAAGCTGCAGGAGATCCTGCCCGGCCGCCCGATCGGGCTCGGGAAACTGCAGCAGCCGGTCAACCTGCTGCTGGCCCTGGGCGCGATCGCCTCCGCGGTGGTCATCGGTATCGGCGCGACCAAGGACGGCGCGCCGTGGTGGTGGATGGTGCTGCTGCTGGTGCTGGCCGCGGTGCTCGGTCTGATGGTCGTGCTGCCGATCGGCGGCGCGGACATGCCGGTGGTCATCTCGCTGCTCAACGCGCTGACCGGTCTGTCCGCGGCGGCCGCGGGTCTGGCATTGAACAACACCGCGATGATCGTGGCCGGCATGATCGTCGGCGCGTCCGGCACCATCCTGACCAACCTCATGGCCAAGGCCATGAACCGGTCCATCCCGGCCATCGTCGCGGGTGGTTTCGGTGGTGGCGGCGGTGCCGCCGCGGCCGGTGGCGGTGAGCAGAAGCAGGCCAAGGCCACCTCGGCCGCCGATGCCGCGATCCAGATGGCCTACGCCAACCAGGTGATCGTGGTGCCCGGCTACGGTATGGCCGTCGCCCAGGCCCAGCACGCGGTGAAGGAGATGGCCTCGCTGCTGGAGGCCAAGGGTGTCGAGGTCAAATACGCCATCCACCCGGTCGCGGGTCGCATGCCCGGCCACATGAACGTGCTGCTGGCCGAGGCCGAGGTCCCCTACGACGCGCTCAAGGAAATGGACGACATCAACGGCGAATTCTCGCGCACCGACGTGGCTTTGGTGATCGGCGCCAACGACGTCACCAACCCCGCCGCGCGCGAGGACTCCTCCAGCCCGATCTACGGCATGCCGGTGCTCAACGTCGATCAGGCCAAGAGCGTGATCGTGCTGAAGCGGTCGATGAACTCCGGCTTCGCCGGCATCGACAATCCGCTGTTCTACGCCGACCACACCTCCATGCTGTTCGGCGACGCCAAGAAATCCGTCGGAGCCGTCACCGAGGAACTCAAGGCGCTGTAGCGATCGAGGCGCGTCACCACCGCATCGGTGGCGGCGCAGGTTCGGACCCGAAACGGCCCGCAGCACATCTGCTGCGGGCCGCTTCCTCGCGTGCACGGTGCCTTCCGGCAGCGCGGGGCGGACTAGAGTGGCCCGCAGAGCGCGGTGGTGCCGGGAGCGTCGCACAACAGCCGGAAGGGGTCGACATGACGGTTCGGGAGCGATTCGATCTGCCTGCGGTGGGCGATGATTCGGCGGTCTACGGGACGCCCTATCAGACCCCCGAGGGCGCCACGGTCATCCCGGTGACGCGCCCCGGCGGAAAATTCCGGCGTGCGCGACCGCTGGGCGTCTTCGTAATCCAGGACGGGAACACCGGCTGGCATGCCGTCACCGACGACACCGCCATCGCGCTGCTGGGCATCTTCGTCGGCTTGGTGGCGACGACGCTGTCCTTGATCGCGGTCGTGCGGAATCCGCCATGGCCGGACGTCAGGATCCGGATCGACCGCAAGGAGCGCTGAGGAGGGTCATCGCCGCCAGGCGTCGGTGCGCTCGGCACTGTCGAGAAACGCGTCGACCATGCGGTGGTTGAGCGCCGCGAGCTGACGCAGGTCCTCGGTCGACCAGTCCGCCAGCGCGTCGCGCATATGACGTCGGCTCACCGCGCGGATCGCGTCGACGGTGGCCCGGCCCTCGTCGGTGATGCGCACCCGCTGTGCCCGGCGGTCCTCCGGATCGGTCACCCGATCGACGTAGCCGGCTCGTTCCAGGCGCTGGATCTGACGCGTGACATGCGGCGCCTCCACATCCAGGCAGGCCGCGAGCTCACCCATGCGCATGGGCTCCGCGGCGTCGGCGAGCATCCGCAGCAGCGGCACGTTCGCGCGGTCGAGATTCACCCCGGCCGCGGCCACGGTGCGATCGTGCCGTCTGGCCCGGGTGAGCAGGTGCGCGATCCGGGTCAGGGCGCGCTCGAGTTCCACGATGTAGTCGGCGTCGACCACCGATTCGGGACTTCCTTCGGAACGCGGCACAGGGTTATCCTACTACCCAACTTACTTAAGTTAGGTAAGTATAAAGATAGGGAACTCAGATGACGTCGACCGTCACCGGCCGATCCACCGGAACCGATTCCGAAACCGGTGCGCCGGCGCACCTGGTCGTCACGCTGCTGGCGCTGTGCGCGGCAGGACTCGTGGTCTCGCTGCAGCAGACCGTGGTAATTCCGTTGCTGCCCAGGCTGATCGGGCAACTTCACACCGACGTCGCGGGTGTGACGTGGTTGTTCACCGCCGCGTTACTCACCGGAGCCGTTGCCACGCCGCTGCTTTCGCGTTTCGGCGACATGTACGGCAAGAAGCGCATGGTGATGTTCTGTATGGGACTGCTGATCGCCGGTTCGGTGGTCTGCGCGGTGGCGACTTCGCTGGGGGTCTACATCGTCGGCCGGGCGCTGCAGGGCACGTCGTCGGCGTTGATTCCCCTGGGCATCGGCATCATTCGCGACACCTTCCCGCGCGAGCGGCTCACCACCGCCATCGGCGTCATCAGCGGCACCATGGGTGTCGGCGGCACCATCGGCATGCTGGTGACCGGCGTCATCGCGGACAAGACCACCAATCCGCATCCGGTGTTCTGGATGACCGCGGTGCTGGCCGTGATCGCCACAGTGCTGGTCGGGGTGAGCGCCAAGGATGTCGGGCAGCGCCACGGCGGGCAGCCGGACTATCTCGGCGCGGTCCTGCTCGCCGGTCTGCTGGTGTGCCTGCTGCTGGCCATCAGCGAGGGACCGCGCTGGGGCTGGGGAGAGACCAGCGTGATCGGGCTGTTCGCCGCGGCCGCCGTGCTGGCGGTGGTGTGGGTGCTGGTGGAGCGCAAGGTCGCGCAGCCGCTGGTGCGCTTGCCCCTGCTGGTCGGCCCGCGCTCGCTGTCGGCCAATATGGCGTCTGCGCTGCTGGGCTTCGCGATGTTCGGCTCCTTCACCCTGATCTCGAATTTCGTGCAGACCCCCGCCGACAAGGTCGGCTACGGTCTGTCCGGCTCGGTGCTGGCCGTGGGTCTCTACGGCATTCCCAGCTCGGTGCTGATGACCTTCTTCTCCTTCCGGACCGGGCGCATCGTCGCGCGCATCGGACCCGCCTTCACCCTTGCCATCGGCGCGGCCTTCGCCGGCGCGGCGACCGGATGGCTGGCGCTGTCGAATGCGCACGGCTACGACATGGTCATCTCGAATACGCTGCAGGGCATAGGCTTCGGGATTGGCTATGCGGCGCTGGGAACCCTTGCCGTCCAGCATGTTCCGATGAGCGAGAGCGGAATCGCCAGCGGGATCAACTCACTGGTGCGTACGGCGGGCGGCAGTATCGCCGGCGCCATCACGGCCTCGATCCTGAGCGCTCTCACCATCGGTCACACCGGGGTGCCGTCGCTGCACGCCTACGTGATCAGCTTTGCGGTGCTGAGTGTCGGGGCGTGGCTGGCCGCGGCCGTGGCGCTGGGCAACGGCCTGCGGCACAAGCACGAACGGTAGCGGTCAGCGGTTATCGTATGCCGTAACCGGGATCCCACATTTCTGGCGGATCGAGAACGCGGATGACCGTCAGGACAACCGTCCCAGTGCGGGGAGCAGCACAAAGCAGCCGGCAGTGCCGACCAACGCCACCGCGATGCCTGTGCCAAGCTGTCGCGCGCCCCCTCCGCGAGCGCAGAGCACAGCAGCGGCGATCAATTCGATCGCGTACAGCAGGACGAGCGCGAAGATCAGGTAACCGTTGATGAAGAACGGAATCACGTTCAGCGTGAGGCACACTGCAGCCCCTCTGAATGACAGTGGGCCGAACCAGGTTTCGCGCCTGTGCTGCGGAGCGGAGTGTTCTCGGGTCACAGGACGCTCCTACCTGGTCGCGAAATAGAGGCATCCGATGATGACAGACGACCCGAGCCATATGCCCGCGGTGGTCACTGCGGCAAGAGCTACGCCGCGGGCGGGCCCCCGCGCCTTCCATCGAAGGAGCGAGGCGATCAGGGTACCTACCACCGAGGCGGCGAGAAACGAACCGAAGATCGTGCCGTCGGTGTCCGAGTGCATCGCGCGCGCCGCGATGATCATGACCACCAACTGCAGCAGGAAGAAACCCGCGACGCCCCATGTGGCGAGGCGCCAGAACCGCGCATCTTCCGACGAAGAGGGCGTCATTCAGGCCGTCCCTGCGGGTATCCGCTGCACTGGGGCGGTAGGCGGCGCCGTGACCGGACCGAACGATGTCGACGGCTTCGGATTGCCTGGCACATCATAGCGATCGTTCCACTCGGTGAACGGACCGAAGGCCGCACCTCCCACGCCGATGTCATGGTGAAACGGCAGATTCAGAGCCGGGCCGAGTGAGCTCCCGGATCGAGCCGGATCCAGCGCGATCGTTTGCGTGCGACCGTCGGGGGTGTCTTGATACACCTCCAATGATGGGTAATCGGTGCGCGTCCCGTTCACTTGGACCCCGTTCGGACCGGGCTGGAACACCAAATCGCCGTTGACCGTGACATCGTGGCCATCCAGGCCGGGAGGTTTGGTCATCCAAGAGGGCGGCAGTGGGTTACCCGCGTCGTATTGGATGCGTACCGACCCGTCTGGGTTCTGCCACACTTTCCCTTCCGGCGCACCAACTTTGACCTCGCCCGGGCTGCCGTCGTCGTTCTCGCGGACAGACGGGTTCTGGCGCATGACGACGATGCCGTTCTCGTAGTCGACATACGTAGTGACCTTCGTATGTTCGGGATCGAAGTTCGGGTCGGCCGTTCGATTGTTGCCCAAGTCGCGAGCGCCGGGATTGAGATTGAGCGGGTTGGGGTCCGGGTCGGAGACGTCACGTTGCTCGATGTACTGAGACGATCGGACCACCCCCTGCCCAGGAACGGGCGTGATCTTGACGACACGGATCTCGGGCCCGACCCCCTTGAACTCCGGGGTATAGCTGTTCGGGTTCAGGACCTCGGCTGTACTCCAGTCGGATGCGGTTGTCGGCGGACGCCCGAACAACTGCTGGAACGCCGCGGCCGAGGTACGGATCCGATCCGGATCGGCGCGGGAATCCATCGATTTGAAGCTCTGATCGGCCACCTTGATCGCCGTCAAGGTAGTCGTCGATGCCAGCCTCGTCAGTTCGTCGTTGGCCGTGGCAATGGCGGCGCTCCATTGCGCATCGGCGGTTCGGAGGCTGGCGACCAGTCCCGGCAGGCGAGAAAGCTGCACGCCCGCTTCGGAATTCGGATCTTGTATTCCGGTTGCGCTCCAGTCGTCAGCGACGGCAACCGGCGGGACGACGTAATGCTGAAAGATCGTCTTGATTTCCGCTATCGGGTACTGAAGGTCGCGAGCTGCGCCGGCGCAGGCGGCACTGAGGTCATCGTATGCGGTGGCAATCGCTCGCATCTGAGTCTGTTCACGGTCGGCTTTGTCTTCGGCGGCTCGGGCCGCCGCGCCTTGCCACGCCAGATCGTCGTGGATGGTCTTGTGGAGCGTGCCCGCTACTTTGACGATGGCGTCGGCAATCTGGCCGGCCCGGTCGGCGACGCCCTGCAGGCCCGAGGTATCCATGGCCAGTACTTCTTTCGGAGTCGGCATGATGGCTACCGACCCGCGTGCGGATCGCCGGAATTCAGATCCGCGACAGCGGCGAGGCGCTGAGCGGCGTCTTGGTCGTTGCCGTGAAAGCTGTCTGCACACGTCACCAACAGGGCTGAGAACTCGTCGAAACGCGCCTTCAGAACGTCTTTGGCTTGCGTACTCGCCGCATTGGACTTGCCGAGTTCGGTCCCTACCGACAAACCCGCGAGCAATTTCGCCACCGGATCGGCGTCGAGTTTCGGCGCATTGTCGACCTCGGTCGGTAGTAGCGCCAACTCCCCGGCCGCGGCCCGCAGTCCGTCCGGATCGACTTGAAATGTCATTTCCCCTCCTCGTGTCAGCATAGAGCAGGGAAGCGGGTCTCGCGGTGGATGACGACTGCGACGACCGAGCGCGCACACCGGGGTGCCGTCGCTGCACGCCTACGTGATCAGCTTTGCGGTGCTGAGTGTCGGGGCGTGGCCGGCCGCGGCCGTCGCCCTGGGCAACGGCCTGCGGCACAAGCGCGAGCGGTAGGGGTCAGGCGACTTTCAAGGTTCCGCCGTCGATGATGTAGTCGGCGCCGACGATATTGCCGGCCCGGGCTGAGACGAGGAAGGTGACCAGCGCGGCCACCTCCTCGGGCTCCGAGATCCGCCCCGAGGCGATGCCGAAACTCTCGCTGATTCCCGCGAGTAGATCATCGTGCGAGATGCCCTGCGCCGCAGCGAGTTTCCCGCCGAATCGGTTCGGGTCGCGCCAGAGCGGCGTGCCCACGACACCGGGGGACACGGTGTTGACGCGCACGCCGCGCGGGGCCAATTCCTCACTGAGGCGTTTGCTCAGCGAGGTGAGCGCGGCCTTGGCCTCGCTGTAGCCGATCGGTCCGGCCGCGGGCAGACGCGAATTGATCGAGGAGATGTTCACGATCGAACCGCGGCGTTCCAGCAGGCTGGGCAGCGCCGCGCGTGTGGTCCAGACGGCGCTGAACAGGTTGAGGTCGAACAGGGTTCGCCACTGCTCGTCGGTGATGTCGGTGAATGCGCCCAGCCCGAGCCGGTCGGCGTCGCCGCCGCCGACATTGTTGACGAGGATGTCGATGCCGCCGAGTTCGCGCAGTGCCGAATCGATCAGCGTGGTGGCGCCCTCGGAGGTGCCGAGGTCGACCGAATAGGCTGCGATGCTTGCCTTTTCGAGCTCCGGTGTGACGGTGCGCGCCGCGCCGACCACCAGCGCGCCCTCGGCGGTCAGCGCCTCGGCGATCGCCAGTCCGATGCCTCGGCTCGCGCCGGTGACGACGGCGGTCTTGCCGGTCAGTTCGAGGTCCATGAGGATTCCCTTTCTTGAACTTAAGGTCAAAAATTCAGGTAGGAAAAAGGGCCGCGACCGCGGCCCGGATATCAGAATGTGGTCAGTGCGGTGTCGATGATGCGGTGCAGGGCCTCCGCATCGCTGGTCTTGGCCATGACGCGCAGTCCCACGATGGTGTTCATCAGGAATTCGGCGGCGGCTCGCGGATCGGCGTCCTGTGCCACGTCGCCGTCGCGGCGACCCTGATCGATCCGCTCGGCCAGGGCGGACATGGTGTGCTCCTGCATGGTCCGGACCGCCTTCGTGATCTCGGCATCCCGCGCGGAGAATTCGGTAGCGGTGTTCACCGCCAGGCAGCCACGCCGAACAGGCTGCGCCACATCGGAATCCACCAGAAACCGGATGAACGCGCCGATGCACTCCCGTGCCGTCCCCGGCCGCGCCATGAACTCGCCGACTACTTCCGACCCCATCCGGTCGTAGCGGTTCAGCACCCGCTCGAACAGCTCCCGCTTACTGCCGAACGTGTTGTACAAACTCCCCTTCCCGATCCCGGTCGCCTCGGCCAGCTGCGCCGGCGAAGTATTCGCATACCCATGAGTCCAGAACGCATCCATCGCCCGATCCACCACGGTCTCGGTCTCGAAGTTGCGCGGCCTGCCCATACCGCAACCCTACGAGTTTTTGTCCTCCAGGTCAACAACTCGGTGTGCGTCCCCGACGGTCCCGGCGAACCAGGCGCAGAGCAGGACGGCTATCAGGGGGAAGGTGAAGGCGAGGGTGAGGGAGGTGAGTTGGGCGAGCCAGCCGATGACCGAGGGGCCGGCGAGGAAGCCGAGGTAGCCGACGCCGAAGACCTTGGACATGTCGGTGGCGGCGGTGGTGGTGCCCAGATTGCCTGCGGCGGTGAAGATTTGGGGGACGCCGCCGGCGAGGCCGAGGCCGGCGAGGATCCAGCCCGTGAGGCTCAGCGGCAGCCACGGCGAGACCATGATGACGGCGAGGCCGGCAGCGCCGAGGACCGAACCCCAGCGGACGACGGCGACGCGGCCGAAGCGTTCGCTGACCCGGTCCGCGGTGAAACGGCCGACGGTCATCGCGATGGAGAACGCGCCGAACGACAGTGCGGCGGTGGCGTCGCCGACCCCCAGGTGTTCGTGCGTCTGCAGGGCGCTCCAGTCGTTGGCCACGCCCTCGGCCATCAGCAGGGCGAAAGCGATGGCGGCCAAGGCCAGTACCTTCGGCGGGAGCAGACGCCGGATGCGCCGCCGCACGGATTCGCCGTGTCGGGTGCGGGAATCCTGCGATGCCACGGCGGATTTCACGTCCGATTCGCGAGCCACCGCGGCAGCGGTGCCCGCGTGGTCGGCGGCCGGCGCGGCGTATTCGGCGGCGCTCGGTTCGACGTGCGAGGTCGTGTGCGGGCGGGGGAGCAGACTCGGCGCACTGGCCAGCATCACCAGCAGGCCCAGCACCGCCGCGACCGCGAAACTCACCCGGATATCGGCGCCGGCGTGCATGGCCGCCGCGCCGGCGAGCGAACCGACCAGGCCGCCGCAGGAGAAGAGTGCGTGGAACGCGGCCATGATCGGCCGGCCGTAAACCCGCTCGACCTGCACGGCTTGGGCGTTCATCGACACGTCGAGCGCGCCGTTGCCGAAACCGAAGATCGCGAGCGCAAGGCCGAGCTGGATCGGCCCGGTCGCCCACGCCGGCCCGCTCACCGCCACGATCAGCCAGCTGACGGCGGCGGCGACCAGAGCCCGGCTGCCGAAGCGGTCGGCGAGCGGACCCGCCGCCTGCATACCGACGATGCCGCTGCCGGCCATCACCAGAATCAGTAATCCCAGGGTTCCGTGCGATACCCCGGTGCGATCGGTGATGACCGGAATGTGCACCACCCACATCGCGGCCAGGAACCCGTTGAGCGCGAAAGTCGCGAACACCGCTGCCCGCGCGCGGCGAGCGGCCGGAGCAACCGTCCCGCGCCGTGTCGTCTCCACCGATGAATGCATCGATTCGACGGTACCGGGCGCGCACCGATTGTTCACCGCACGAGAGGCCGTGCCGGACCGGGCGGCCCGGCACGTGGATCCCCTTGGGGCCCAACACCCGAAGCGCCTGCCCCGCGGGTACGACTCCGGAGCGGAGGAGTGCGTCGAAGCGTCGTTGATTCGGCGGCGCCGACCGCGGTCGGCGGCTCCCCGTCTCCCGAACGATCACGGCATCGTCGACGTCACCGCACGGGCCCCGGATGTAACCGGTTTCGATTCGAGTGTATGACCTACCACCGACACGTTTCGGCGGCGCGCCGGGTTCACCGCCGCCTCCGCCCGCGTCGCTGAGGTCGCGTCACTATTGTCGGGGCGGTGACCACACAGCAGGACTACCCGGTGCTCTGGCCGGTGCCGACCCGATGGGCCGACAACGACCACTACGGCCACGTCAACAACGTGACCTACTACTCGTACTTCGACACCGCGGTCAACGCCTGGTTGATGGCCGCGACCGGCACCGACATCCGGGAACTGCCCGCGATCGGCGTGGTCGCCCAGACCTCGTGCCAGTATCTGGGCTCGCTGAGTTTTCCCGACCAACTGCGGGTGGGGCTGCGAATCAGCCGCCTCGGTCGCTCCAGCATCACCTACGATCTGGCGATCTTCCGAGTCCTGGACGCCGGCACCGCCGCCGACACCACAGGGGAAGATCTGGAGTTGGCCGCCACCGGCACCTTCGTGCACGTCTACGTGGACAACGAGACTCGCAAATCGGTCGAGATCCCGGCGATCATCCGCAGCGCCGCCGCCGCGCTGGTGACCGACGAGACCTAGGCGCCGGCGCCCCGGGGGACCTCAGACCCGGCCCAGCAGGGTCAGCGGATCCTCGAGCAGTGAGGCCACCGTCGACAGGAACCGCGCGCCGAGCTCACCGTCGATCATGCGGTGATCGAAGCTCACACCCAGCGTGGTGATCCACCGGATCGCCGGTTCGTCGCGGTACACCCAGGGGCGTTTCCGGATCGAACCCAGGCACAGAATCGCGCCTTCGCCCGGGTTGACCAGCGGCACACCGGTGTCCACACCGAAGACACCCACATTGCTGATGGTGAAGGTGCCGCCGCGCAGATCGGCTGGGGTCGCCGAGCCGGCGCGCGCCACATCGGCGAGCCAGCCGATCTCCCGGCACAGTTCGCGCAGGCTCAGCGACTGCGCCTCCTTGATGTTGGGGACGAGCAGGCCGCGTTCGGTGGCCACGGCGATGCCGAGATTGACGTAATGCTTGGTGACGATCTGATCGGCCTCGGCGTCCCAATAGGAGTTGATCCCCGGGAATTCGGCGATCGCCGCCAGCGTCGCCTTCGCGACCAGCGCCAGCGGAGTGAGCGACAGGCCGGTGAAGGAGTCGGTGCTGCGCAGGTGGTCGAGCAGTTCCATCGAGGCGGTGAAATCGGTGGTGACGAACGCGCTGGCCTGCGGGATGGTGCGGGCGCTGGTGGTCATGGCCGCGGCGATGCGCTTGCGGACGCCGCTGACCGGGGTGCGGGTTTCGCGTTCGCTCGGCGTCGGCCGGATGACGCCGCCGTCGGGCCGCATGGTCGGCACCGGCGGGGCGGCCGGACGGGGCGCGTCGGCGGCCTCCTCCTCGGTCCGCACTCGGCGCGGCGGCTGCGATACCGGCACCGCGTGGCGCACATCCTCGACCGTCACCGCCCCACCCGGACCGGAGCCGGCCACGAAGGCGATATTGATACCGAGTTCGCGAGCCAGCTGGCGGGCGGCCGGAGTGGCGGGCGGGCGGCCCGGGAACTCCGGCGGAATCTCCTCGCCGCGTGCGGGCGCGGCCGAATGCGGCTTCGCCGCACCGTTTTTCGCGGAGCGACGCCGGGTGGGCGCTTCGGCCCCGGGGCCGTAACCGACGAGCACCGACGTACGGCCCTCGGCGGCCCCGGAAGCTTCGCCGGTAGCCCCGGAAGCCGCGGCTGCCGTCGTGGAAGCTTCGCCGGCATCGGCGCGCACTCTGATCAGCGGTGCGCCGACCGCCACCGTTTCACCGGGCCGGGCCAGCAGCTCGGCGACCTGCCCGGCGAACGGACACGGTAGTTCCACCTGCGCCTTGGCGGTCTCCACCTCGGCGATGGTCTGATTGAGCTCGACGGTATCGCCGACGGCCACCGACCAGGAGATCAGTTCGGCCTCGGTCAATCCCTCCCCGAGATCGGGCAGCCGGAACTCGAGTATGTGATTGTTGTCGTCCACAGCACGGTCTTCCAACGGGCACCTCTGTCCGAACAGTTATCAGGCGGCGAAGGTTCGATCGACCGCGTCGAGAATGCGGTCCGGGTCTGGCATGTGGTGCCGTTCGAGCTTAGCCGGGGGATAGGGGATGTCGAAGCCACCGACGCGCAGGACCGGCGCCTCGAGGTAGTAGAAACACCGTTCGGCGACGCGCGCGGCGATCTCGGCACCGAGTCCGGCGAAGACGGGCGCCTCGTGTGTGACGATCAGCCGGCCGGTCCGGCGCACCGATTCCTCGATGGTGTCGAAGTCGATCGGCGACAGGCTGCGCAGATCGATCACCTCGAGTGAATGTCCCTCTCCGGCCGCGATTTCGGCCGCCGTCAGGGCGGTGGCGACCATCCCGCCGTAGGCGACGAGGGTGGCGTCGTGGCCCGACCGGCGGATGTGTGCCCGGTCCATGGGCAGCGGATCGGCGTCCAGAGCGGTGAAATCGAGATCGGCCTTGTCCCAGTAGCGTCGCTTCGGTTCGAAGAAGACGACCGGGTCGTCGCACGCGATCGATTGGCGCAACAGTCGATACGCGTCCTCGGGCGTGCTCGGCGACACCACGCGCAGTCCGGCGGTATGCGCGAAATACGCCTCCGGTGACTCCGAATGATGTTCGACCGAACCGATTCCGCCGCCGAAGGGAATCCGGATGGTGATCGGGGCGCGGACCTTGCCCTGCGTGCGGTAGTGGATCTTGGCGACCTGCGAAACGATCTGGTCGAAGGCCGGGTAGACGAATCCGTCGAACTGGATCTCGCACACCGGCCGCAGACCGCGCAGTGCCATTCCGAAAGCTGTTCCGATGATGCCGGATTCGGCCAGCGGCGTGTCGATGACGCGATTGTTGCCGAAGTCCTTCTGCAGCGTGTCGGTCACCCGGAATACGCCGCCGAGCCGCCCGATGTCCTCACCCATCAGCACGACCTTCGGATCGTCCTCCAAGGCCCGGCGCATCCCCGTGTTCAGCGCGTTCGCGAAGGTGGTGATCATGCCCGTACTCCTTCCTCGAAATCCGCCAGGTATCCGGAGTACTCGTCGCGCTCGGCGGCGATCAGGGGATGCGGGGTGGTGTAGACGTGCTCGAACAGCTGCATCGGATCCGGATCGGGCATGTCGATGGTCGCGGTGCGGACCGCGGCACCGACCGCGTCGGCGCGTTCGGTGACCCGCCGCTCGAAGTCGCTGTCCCACAAACCCTCTCGCTCGAGCAGCCGTCGCATGCGGTCGATCGGGTCGCGGCGCTTCCACAGTTCGGTTTCCGCGGCCGAACGGTAGCGGGTGGGATCGTCGGCGGTGGTGTGCGGGCCCATCCGATAGGTAATGGCCTCGATGAACGAGGGGCCGCCGCCGGCGCGGGCGCGGGCGACGGCCTGGCGGGTCACCGCCAGCACCGCCAGCACGTCGTTGCCGTCGACCTGGACACCCGGTATGCCGTACCCGTAGGCGCGCCGGACGATCGGCGTCTGGCTCTGCACCTCTACCGGTTCGCTGATCGCCCAGTGGTTGTTCTGGCAGAAGAACACCACCGGCGCACTCCAGGTGGCGGCGAAGCCGAGCGCCTCGGCGATATCGCCCTGACTGCTGGCGCCGTCACCGAAGTAGGTCAGCACCGCGATCTCCGCACCTTCCAGGTGTGCGGCGTAGGCGTAGCCGGTGGCGTGCAGGCCCTGAGAGCCGACGACGATGGCCGGATTGGTCATATTGATCTCGTCCGGGTCCCAGCACGAATGTGCGACGCCCCGCCACAGCCGGGTGATGAGAGTGGGATCCACGCCGCGGCAGTAGGCGACACCCGCCTCGCGGTAGCTGCAGAAGACATAGTCGTCGTCGTGCAGTGCGCGAGCCGAGCCGATCTGCGATGCCTCCTGCCCGAGCAGCGGGGCCCACAGGCCGAGCTGGCCCTGCCGCTGCAATGCGGTGGCCTCGACGTCGATGCGGCGGGTGACGACCAGGTCCTCGTACAGTTCGCGCAGTTCGGCCGGACCGATATCCGCGATCAGGGCCGCGTGCTCGCGGTCGAGAACGCGGCGCCCGTCGGGCTGGACCAGTTGCACGGGATAGGGGTTCGTCCCGGTGTCGTGCCTGGTTGTGGTGTTGTGCGCGGTGGTGTTGTGCACAGCCGTCACCTCCTCGTTGCCGCGTACGACGGGGTCTTCCGTCCCTCGCGATCCGGCGGACTGCTCTTCGCCAGCTGTGTGCTGTACTTCACAGCATCCACGATTGAGCGGGATGCGCAAGTGGCGACACGCGAACTGTGCAGAATGCTCGATCCCGACCGGGTAGGAGCTGTCATACTGCGTAACATGCCCAGTGCCGAACCCGCCCCGGCGACTATCGACGCCACCGACGCCCGGCTGCTGCTGGAACTGGTTGCCAACCCTCGTGCCACCGGGGTGGAACTGGCCACGCGGCTGGGGCTGTCCCGTAACACCGTGCAGGCCCGGCTCGCCCGATGGGAGGCCGCCGGTGTGCTGGCCGGATTCGAGCGGCGGGTGGACCCGCGCGCACTCGGTTACCGGCTCGCGGCCTTCGTCGCGGTGGTGGTCGATCAGCATCGGCTCGCCGACGTGGTGGCCGAACTCGCCGAGATCCCCGAGGTCACCGAGGTGTGCGGCACCACCGGGCAGACGGATCTGACCGTTCGCGTGGTCGCGCGCGACGCCGACGATCTGTATCGGATCACCGGCGCGATCCTGAAGATCGCGGGCGTGCAGCGCACCAATATGGCGCTGGTCATGCAGCAGTTGGTCGGGCCGCGCACCGCGCCGCTGCTACAGCGACTGGCCGGAGCCGACGAGGCGGCAGCATCGCGACAGGATGCCGGACGAAACGACGCAGGGCGATCCGATGCCGGCGAGAATTCGGTCCAGTTCCGGCGTACTGGCCGCTGACGGCGGGGCCAGCCGCCCGCGAAGATAGCTCGGTGACTGCCACCGATTCCGCCTCCCGCCCGCCCGATGTCGCCGAGGGGCAGATGGGCCTCCGAGCGGCGGTCGAGGGCGAACACGGGCCCGGCGGTACCGGACAAGCGGTCGGCGCCGGGATCATCGCGGCGCTGGTCGGTTTCACCAGTTCGTTCGCCGTCGTGCTGGCGGGACTGACCGCGGTCGGCGCGACACCGGCGCAGGCCGCCTCGGGCCTGCTGGCCGTCTGTGTCACCCAGGCACTGGGCATGTGGATCCTGAGCCGGCGCTATCGCATGCCGATCACCCTCGCCTGGTCGACTCCCGGTGCGGCGCTGCTGGCCGGCGCCGGCGCGGTAACCGGCGGCTGGCCCGCGGCGGTGGGGGCGTTCGCGGTCACCGGCTTATTGATCGTTCTCACCGGCTGCTGGTCACGGCTGGGCCGGCTGATCACCGCGATCCCGGTCGAGATCGCGCAGGCCATGCTCGCCGGTGTCCTGCTGCCGCTCTGCCTCGCGCCGCTGCGGGCCCTGACCACCTCGAGTGCGGCAGTGGTGGCGCCCGTGCTGGTGGTGTGGGTGGTGCTGCAGCGGTACGCGCAGCGGTGGGCGGTGCCCGGCGCCTTCGCCACCGCGGTGGCCGGGGCGGGAATCTCGATGATCGCCGGACATCGCTCGATTCCGGTCGCCGATCTGATTCCGAAACTGGAAATCACTGTGCCGCACTGGAGTTGGCAGGCCGTCATCGGCATCGCGATTCCGCTGTACGTGGTCACGATGGCCGCGCAGAACATACCCGGCGTGGCGGTCTTGAGCTCGTTCGGCTATCGGGTGCCGTGGCGGGCGTCGATGACCGTCACCGGCCTGGGAACCATCGTGGGCGCTCCGGCGGGCGGGCATGCGATCAACCTGGCCGCGATCAGCGCGGCGTTGGCGGCCGCGCCCTCGGCCCATCCCGATCCGCGCCGGCGCTGGGCGGCCACCATGGCCGCCGGGGCGTCCTATCTCGTGCTGGCCCCGGCCGCCGCGGCGCTGGTCGCGCTCGCCGCCGCCGCGCCCGCCGGTGTGCTGGAAACCGTTGCCGGACTTGCCCTCCTCGGCACCTTCGCCGCCGCCCTCACCGCGGCGCTCGGGGTGGCCGAACATCGCGTCGCGGCCACGGTGACCTTCCTGGTCTCGGCCTCCGGGATCGCGGTGTTCGGCATCGGTGCCGCGTTCTGGGCGGTGGTCGCGGGCCTGGTCGTGCGGTGGATGCTGACTCGCCGGGACGCGCCCGTGTCGTAGGCTGACACGTGTTCGCGTCACGGGTACATCTGTTGACTGAGGAGCCGGGCTTGACCGCCGTACTGATCTCCCCCGAAGAACTCCGGAAATCGCTGGCGGACAGCGAGAGCCGGACGCATCTGCTGGATGTGCGCTGGGCGCTGGGCGATCCCGACGGTCCCCAGCACTATCTCGCCGGCCACATTCCCGGTGCGATCTTCGTCGATCTGGAGACCGAGCTGGCCGCCCCGCCCTCCCCGGCGCACGGCCGCCACCCGTTGCCGACGCTCACTCACCTGCAGAAATGCGCGCGCAGCTGGGGACTGCGCACCGGGGAGCCGACGGTCGTCTACGACGCCACCGGCGGCATGGCCGCCGCCCGGGCGTGGTGGCTGCTGCGCTGGGCGGGCCTGCGCGACGTGCGCATTCTCGACGGCGGCCTGCCCGCGTGGGAACGCGGCGGCGGCGATCTGGCCGTCGGCACCGAACCCGACCCGGCGCCCGGCGACGTCGTGCTCACCCCCGGCAATATGCCGGTGGTGGATGCCGACGAGGTCGCGGGCTGGCCGGGCGCGCTGCTGGACGCGCGAGCCGGGGAACGCTATCGCGGGCAGGTCGAGCCGATCGACCCGCGCGCCGGCCACATTCCCGGCGCGGTGAGCGTGCCGACCGTGGAAAACCTCACGTCCGAGGGCACTTTCAAAACTCCGGACCAGTTGCGGGCGCGGTTCTCCGATCTCGTCTCCGGTCCGGTGGCGGTCTACTGCGGTTCCGGGGTGACCGCAGCGCACCAGATCGCGGCGTTGTCGGTCGTCGGAGTGTCGGCCGCGCTGTACCCGGGTTCGTGGTCGCAGTGGTCGTCGGATCCGGAGCGTCCGGTCGCCACGGCCCTGGATTGATCAGCCCACGGCCCCGGCCGCGAGGGCCGCGCGCCAGTCACCGTATTCGCTGATGTCCTTCCCTTCCGCCGCGGCGGTCCCGTCACATCCGAATGCGGTGTGCCAGGTGCCGTCGTCGAGTTCGACGGCGCCCAGCTGCATCGGCGCCGGTAATGCGGCGAGGAAGCGGCCGAGAGCGGCGGGGGAGAGCAACCAGCGTTCGCCCCCGACGGACACACCGCCCTCGCAGCGGGTCACCGCGGGTTTCGGTGGGGTGGTGTCCAGGGCGGCGAGGCGATAGGCCGCGGCCGTGCGTACCGGCCCGGCCCAGCGCGCGCCGAGCGCATGCAACTGGTGTTCCAACGGCTGGCCGCGCAGATGTGCCCCGAACACGATCAGCTCGCACACCGGCGCCACCGCCAGGGGCCACGGCCGCGTGATCTCCGCATCACCGGTGACCGCCACGGCGATGTCCAAGGCCACCGCATCCTCGAACGGCCGAGCGAAAACCGTGACGCCGAAACAGGATTCGCCCGCCGTGCCGGCCGGAACGGCCACCGCGCACAGATCGAACAGATTGCAGAAGTTGGTGTAGGTGCCCATGCGGGAGTTGATCCCGATCGGATCCGTCTCGACCTGCGCGATGGTGGGATGCATCGGGGCGGTCGGCGCGAGCAGGGCGTCGGCGTCACCCAGACTGTCCATCGCGAGGGCGCGCAAGCGCTCGAGTTCGGCGCGATCGGCGACCAGCCGATGCGCCGGAATCGCGCCCGCGGCGCGGATGATGCTCGCGACGGTGGGGTCGACGGCGTCGGGGCGCGACTCGACGAATTCGCCGACCGCGGCGTATCTTTCGGCGACCAGCGCACCGTCGTAGAGCAGCCGGGCCGCGGCCAGGAACGGCTCCGGGGCGATCTCCACGATGGTCGCGCCGCGCTGCCGTAACACGGCGACGGCCCGCTCGAAGGCCGCCCGCCACACCGGGTCGAGTTCCGGCAGGTCGGCGAAGATCGCGACGGTCGGGCGCGGCGGCGCCGCCAGCCTGGTATCGGCGGGCCAGGCACGTCCGGGCGCCTCGGCGGCCATCACTCCCATCGCCTGGTCGGCACGTGCCGGGTCGGCGGCGAAGATCGTCACGCAATCGTAGGAACGGCAGGCCGGGACGACCCCCTCGGTGGAGACGACTCCTACGGTCGGTTTGATGCCGACGATGCCCTGCAGCGCCGCCGGAACGCGCCCGGAACCCGCGGTATCGGTGCCGATGGCGATATCGGCCGCACCGGTCGCGACGGCCACCGCCGACCCGGAACTCGAACCGCCCGAGATGAATTCGGGCCGCCGCGAATCGGAGACCGGACCGTAGGGCGAGCGGGTGCCGACCAGACCGGTCGCGAATTGATCCATATTGGTCTTGCCGGCCACCACCGCACCCGCGGCGCGCAGGGCCGCGACCGCGGGCGCGTCGCGGTCGGGTAGATAGGCGTAGTCCGGGCAGCCTGCGGTCGTCGGCAGGCCGGCCACGTCGACGTTGTCCTTGACGGCCACCCGCAGGCCTGCCAACGGTCCCGGGCCGTGCGGGCCCGGATCGTCGGCACAGCGGTGAATCCAGATGCTCACGTCGGTGTCCTCATCCTCGTTCGTGCAATTCGCCCGCCGCCTGCCACGAAGCACGCTCGGCGGCAAAGGCTTCCGCCTGAACCGCACGGAAGGCGGCGATGGATTCGGCGTTGGCGGACAGGAAATCGCGGTATTCGGCGAGACGGAATTCGCCCTCCTCCGCACGCAGTACGCCACGGCCGCGGCCGACGTCGGCCCGCAGGTCCAGCAGTTCCTCCGCGGATACCGGATACCAGCGGATGCGATCGAAATACCGCAGTAGCCAAGGATCTTCGGCCTCGCCGGTGGACCGGTGGTTCCACACCTGCGTGGTCCGGCCGACGAATTGATATCCGCCGGGCCCCTCCATGCCGTAGATGCACAGGTAGGCGCCGCCGATGCCGACCGCATTCTCCGGCGTCCAGGTGCGGGCCGGATTGTATTTGGTGGTGACCAGGCGATGGCGCGGATCGGTCGGCGTGGCGACCGGCGCGCCGAGGTACACGTCGCCGAGCCCGAGCACGAGGTACTCGGCGGCGAAGACGGTATCGAAAACTTCTGCGACCGTGCCCAATCCGTTCATCCGGCGAATGAACTCGATATTCCACGGGCACCACGGCGCATCGGCCCGCACGCCGTGCATATAGCGGATGATGGCCTCCCGTGTGGCCGGATCGTCCCACGAGAGCGGCAGGTGCACCGTGCGGCTGGGCACCACCAGTTCCGCGGCCGAGGGCAGGGCGGATTCGGCCTCGCGCAGCAGTCGCAACAGTTTCGGCGTGGCCAGCCGGTCCGGATCGAAACGCACCTGCAGCGAACGGATTCCGGGTGTCAGTTCGGTGATCCCCGGCTCGGCGTATTCGAGCAGATGCCGGTGCAGGGCGTGGACGCGGGCGCGCAGCCCGAGATCCAGTGTCATATCACCGTATTCGACGAGTACACCGTCGTCGCCGGCGCGGCGATAGGTGACGGCGGTGGTGTCGTCGGCGTCGGCGCGGGCCAGGATGCCGTCGTCGCTGTCACCGCCGTCGGACAGTACGATCGGCCAGTCGGCGCGCCGGGCCGGGCCCAGGGCGCGGATCGAGGCGGCCCGGTCGGCGCGCACCGGAACGAAGCGCACGGTGTCACCGGGGCAGAGCTGGCCGAGTTTCCAGCGCTCCGCCGCGACAACCGTGACGGGACAGACGAATCCGCCGAGGCTGGGACCGTCCGGCCCCAGCAGGATCGGCGTATCACCGGTGAAGTCCAGGGCGCCGACCGAATAGGCGGTGTCGTGGATGTTCGAGGGATGCAGTCCGGCCTCGCCGCCGTCGCTGCGCGCCCAGTGCGGTTTCGGCCCGATCAGCCGCACTCCGGTTCGATCGGAGTTGAAATGCACCTCGTAGTCGGTGCCGAGGATGGTGTCGATATCGGCCCGGGTGAAGAATTCCGGTGCGCCGTGCGGACCCTCGGTGACCGCGAGTTCCCATCGTCGCGTCAGCACCGGCTGCTCGGCCATCGGCACCCCGGCCCCGATGGGGCCGGTCGCCTCGCCCAGGGGTAACCGGTCGCCGTCCCGAAGGGCGGCGCCGGTGCCGCCGCCGAACCTGCCGAGCGTGAAAGTGGCTGCGCTGCCGAGATAGTCGGGCAGAGCCAGACCGCCGGCGAACAGCACGTAGGTCCGCATCCCCGGCCCCTGCACAGCGCCTATATCCAGCGTGCCGCCCGCCGGGACCTCGACGGTGCGCCATTGCCGTACGCGCTCGCCGTCGACGGTCACCGTCGCGGGCGCACCGGTCACGCACACCCGGGTCGCGGTGCGGAATCGCAGCGCCGGCCCGGCGAGGGTGCATTCGAGTCCGGCGGCGCCCTCGTCGTTGCCCAGCGCGCGGTTGCCGAGCCGGAACGACAGGTCGTCCATCGGTCCCGACGGCGGGACACCGACGTGCCAGTAGCCGACACGGCCCGGCCAGTCCTGCACGGTGGTGAGCATGCCCGGGCGCACTACCTCGATGTCGGCGGCTTCTGTGTCCGGAGTCGTTGTGCCGAACTCGATTTCGGTCGCTGTCGTCATTGCGTCACCACCATGCGTACCGGCGTCGGGTCGAATCCGTTGCAGGGGTTGTTGATCTGCGGGCAATTGGAGATCAGGACGAGGGTGTCGATCTCGGCACGCAGCGTCACCGACTTGCCCGGTGCGGAGAGCCCGTCGACGATACCGAGGGTGCCGTCGGCCTCGACCGGAACGTTCATGAACCAGTTGATATTCGAGACCAGATCGCGTTTGCCGAGCCCCCATCGCAGCGCCTCGGTGAGGAAGTTCTCCACGCAGGCGTGCTGATGGCGCGTGTGGTGGCCGTAGCGCAGGGTGTTGGATTCCTGCGAGCACGCGCCGGCGATGGTGTCGTGGTTGCCGACCTCGTCGGCGACCACGGTCATCAGTGCCGTGCCGGATTCGGCACGGAGCACGCTGCCGGTAGTCAGGAAGATGTTGCGCTGGGCGGCGACGGTCGCTTGGGCGCTGTAGCGGTCGGCGTGGTCGGCGGCCGAGTAGAGCAGGCAGTCCACCGCCTGGTTTCCGTACAGGTCGATGATCTGCCACTGCTGGCCCGCCCGGACCACGGTCGACCACGGCGCGCAGGCGGCCACGGTCTCGTCCAGGACGACGGTGCGTTCGGTCACGGTGGTCATGCGATCGCCTCCGGATCGTGTGCGGCCAGCCAGGCCTGTTCGGTGTTCTGCACGGCCCGGCGACATTCCGGCTCGGTGTCTTCGGTGCCGTCCGGCTCCCCGGCGCCGCGCCAGGCGACGACGTCCAGCGGCGTGGCGGGCCGGTCGTCGAGCGGATGCGTGCCGTTGGCGATCAGGACCGTCAGCGACAGGTGGATCAGCAATTCGACCGAGCTGCCCGGGCCGGCGCTGCCGGTGGCCGTGAGGGTGCCGTCCGCGCCGACCCGCACACCGCGGAACAGTGCGACCGAAGGGCCGATATCGCGCGGTGTGAGACCGTGTTTCGCTCCCGCGACCCGCAGCGTTCGCCGTACCTCGGGGGTCGGGCCGCACAGCGTGTCGTGCCGGCCGGACGTGTCGGCGACGATCGTGGCGAGGACGCGCCCCTGATCCGAGAGCAGCGGATGGCCCGGGCCCGGGTAGGCCTGCCACGGAACCTTGATCGTGTCGGCGACGTTCAACCGTTCCCACGGTGCCTCGGCCCGCAGGAGCAGCAGGTGGGCACCGGCGGCGCCGTCCGGATCGGCCAGCCGGAGCCGGGTGCCGCGGGCGAGCACCGCGGTGGTGTATCCGTTGCCCGGAACCCGTTGGGCGAAGGTCACTTTCGTGGTGTCGAGGCCGTCCGGCAGGTCGGGGCCGGCGACGGTGGCGGCCGCGGCTTGCGCTCGCGCGTGGTCGCGGGCGCCCACGGTGGAGGCGGTTGCGGACATGGTGTCTCCTCGCAGTCGGATGGAAAGGTTCCTCAGGCGGGTTGCGGCGCGGGCCGGGCCTCGGCCGCCGCGGCGCGGGGTGTGACGATGCGGTGCACGACCGCGCCCACCGCGACGGTCAGGAGCAGGAACAGCGGTGCGGCCCAGAGCATCCACCAGCCGCCACCGGCGGGCGTGTACACCTCGGCGCGCGGCCAGGCCAGATTCACCGCCATCGCGATGCCCCACACCACCGCGGCGACGTTCACCGCGATGCCGTAGCGACCCAGCGAGAACAGGCCGGGCTCGGCGGCGGGCAGCCCGCGCAGCCGCCGGATCAGCAGCGGCACGGTGACCAGCAGATATGCCACATACAGCGTCACGATGCAGACGCTGGCCAGCGTCGCGAACAGCGCGGCGTTGCCGAGATTCACCACCAGCAGCGCCACGGCGAGCACGCCGATGATCACCGCGGGCAGGATCGGGGTGCCGAAGCGCGGGTGCACGGCGGCCAGCCGAGACGCGAACGGCAGGCGGCCGTCGCGGGCCATCGAGAAGATCAGCCGTGAACCCGCGGTCTGAATGGCCAAGGTGCACACCGTGATCGCCACCGCGACACAGCTCAGCAGCACGGTGCCCGCCGGACTGTCGAGTTTGGCGGTGATCACGTAGGCCAGTCCGTCGGTGGCCAGGTGACCGTCGCTGACGCTCGGTGCGGCCATCAACGCGCCCAGCAGGAGCAGGCCGCCGCCGAGGGCGGAGGCGGCGAGCGCCAGCAGGATGGTGCGCGGTGCGACCCGGCGCGGATTCTTGGTCTCCTCGGAAAGCTCTCCGGCGGAATCGAATCCGACCATCACGTAGGCGGCCATCAAGCCGGAGACCAGAAACGCCGCCCAGTACGGGCCGGGCGCCGCCTGGTCGGTCTGCAGGACCACATCGGCGCCGCGTTCGGTATGGGTGAAGAACAGGGCGATGACGGCGAGCACACCCACGATTTCGACGGTGACGCCGATCGAATTGATCCGGGCCATCAGATCGATGCCGATCACATTGATCACCGTCGTGATCACGAGCAGCACGCTGCCCAGCAGGACCGCGTTCGCCGCGCCGTCGGTGGAGGTGAGGGCGGTATCGGTGCCGACCAGTTGGAAGCCGCTCCAGATCGAGGGCAGGACCACCTGTAGCGCGATGGCGGCCGCGGCGGCGGTGACGATCTGGGCGATGATCATCATCCAGCCCGCGAACCAGCCGACCACCTCACCGGCGAGCCGGCGCGACCACTGGTAGATGCAGCCCGAGATGGGATAGCGCGCGGCGAGTTCCGCGAAATTCAGCGCGACGAGGAACTGGCCGGCGAACACGATCGGCCAGGTCCAGAAGAACGCGCCGCCGCCGAAACCGTAACCGAATCCGAAGAATTGGAAGATGGTGGTGAGGATCGAGACGAAGGAGAATCCCGCGGCGAACGAGGCGTAACGGCCGAGTTTGCGATGCAGCACCGGCTGATATCCGAAACGTTCGAGATCGGCGCTGTCACCGATCGGGGATTGCGAGGGGGGATCGAGCGTGATGGCCATGGGCTGTCCTTCGGCGTCGCGGCCAATATCTATCAGATGACAGTTTTGCGGGCCGGATCGCGCTTTCGGTGACGGCTGTGTATCGCTTGCGGTAACCCGCGTAACGTCTGCGTTGCCGGTATTTCTGTCGAGTGACAGATATTTCACAACCGCAGGTGGGACGTGGTGCGCGGCGTAGAGCCGGTCCGCGCGGCGGTGGCGATGGCAGGATGAGACGGTGACACACCTGGGTCCGGGCCGTCCTCGCGTCGATCAGCGCAGCCGTCGCGGGCGGACACCGCGCGCCGAGATCCTCGACGCCGCAGCGGAATTGTTCACGGCCAACGGGTACGGCAGCACGTCCACGCGCGGTATCGCCGACGCGGTCGGTATCCGGCAGGCGTCGCTCTATCACCATTTCGCCGCCAAGGACGACATCCTGGACGCGCTGCTCGCCGAAACCATCACCGGCCCTTTGGAATTGGCCGAGCGGTTGCGTGCCGAACCCGATCCGGCCGCGGTGCGGCTGTACGCACTGGCCCGGGCCGACGTGCGCCAGCTGTGCGCCGCCAAATGGAATCTCGGCGCGCTGTATCTGCTGCCCGAACTGCGCAGCGACCGATTCGCCGACTTCCGCAGCCGCCGAGCCCGGTTGCGCCGCCACTACGAGGAACTGGCGGCGGCGGCGATCGAGGCCGCACCCGCCGGCGTCCCCGGCGCGCATGTCCTGCCCTTCCGGATGGTGGAAACGGTTATCAACATTCGCTCCGACGAGGGCACCGCCCCCGACTACGCGGAAACCGCCATCCCCGACGCCGCGCTGCGGGTACTCGGTGTCACCGGCGACCCGGCCGCGCTGCGCGCCGCCGCCCAGCGGCTGCTCCGGCGACTGGATGCGGGCGAATAAGTTCGACCGGGCCGGCAAACGGTTCGCGAGTATCGGCCGAGCCGATCGTCGCATCAGGGGCATTGCCGTGCGATGCGGGCGAGCGCGGCGTGGTCGGCGGCGGTGATCGGCAATCGGTACTGCGCCGCGGTGGTGAGATATTTGCCGGCGTAGAAGCAGTGATAGGCGCCGGCGGGGGGAAGCCAGTCGGCGGGTGTGCGGTCGCCCTTGTCCATATTGGCCGGGCCGTCGACGGCCAGCAGATTGAATTCGATGTCGTTGGCGAAGCGCATCCGCTGTTCGGGCGACCAGGCCGCCGCACCCAGATCCCAGGCGGCGGCCAGCGGGTAGACGTGGTCGATCTGCACCTCCCGGGCCCGCGCCTTGTCGAAGGTGATCGCGCGGCCGGTGTACGGATCCCGCAGCGTGCCCGCGAGCACCACACAATCGTCGGTACCCGGCCGGAATCGCACCTCGCGCAGCTGCCGTGCCAGCACTCCGTTGCGCGAATCGCACCCGTCGTGCCCGCCCGGCCCGTCCTGGTCGTCCGACCATGCCGGTCCGAACACGCATCCGTGCCCCGTCCCGCAGTCCCGGTCGTACCCGCCCGGGTGCGGACGCCGGGCCACCACGGCCACCGCCCCCAGCAACTGCTCGATCCGGGCCCGGCTCGGGCTCCCCGGCGCGGGTTCGGGCCCTCCGATCACCCCACACCCCGCCACCGTCACCAGCACGACGATCCCCGCCGCCCATCCGAAACCTCGTCCCCACCGCATAACGCAGATCTACCGACCCCGCCCGACAACTTCCGCACCGGAAGTCACGCACGGGGTGCGTTCGTTCGATACGTCCGGATGGCGCGCTGCGGTACAGCCGGGCAGTACCGTCATGCGCGGTCTGTGCACTGCTCGCCTCCGCACCGGCCACGGACGGGCGTGTCGGTGGTGGCTGATTGGATGGGGACATGCTGCACGGTTTGTGGTCGCCCGGATCGGGGTTGGTGCTCTGGCGCCTGCCCGGGTCGGCGGCGCAGCCGGCCGCGGACGCCGGGGGTGAGCTGCCCGATCCGCTGGGGACGGTCGCGCGGACTGCGCGGTTTCGGCATCGGGTGCGGGTCCTGGTGGCGGGAGATTCCGGGCCGGAGGTCGTCGAGGTGCGAGGGCATGCCCTGGCGCCGGAGGTGGCCGCCCGCGTCCTCACTCAGCCGCTGCCCGACACGGCGGTGGCGGCGGATCTGCGGTTTCTCGCGCATGCGGCCCGGGGACTGCGGCGCTGGGTCCGGGCGGGGCGGATCGTGCCCGAACTGCATCGCGCCGACGGCGAGTGGTGGGTGCGGTGGCGGCTGGTCGGCGGCCGGCGGCAACGGGCCTGGCTGGCCGAACTGGCCGCGGCGATGCCGCCCGCGCTGCGGGTGCCCGATGCCCGGTCCGCGTCCTCGATCCTCGAGGATTTCGTCGCCGAACTCGCCGACCCGCTCGTCCGGCTCGAGCTGAGTGTCCGGGAACCGTCGCATCCGCTGACGGCAGCGCTGGTCGCGGAGGTCCCGCTGGAATCGGGATCGCATCGGGTGGCCTCGGTGCTCGACGAGTGGCGCGCGAGCCTCACCGCCGGCGAGCCCGAACTGGTGCTGCGCCTACTCGAACCGGACGACGATCCCGACGACGACCCGCAGGCGGTCGACGCCCTGTGGCGGCTCGAAGTCTGTCTCCGCTCGGAAGGCGAAGCGCCGCAACCGGTTCCGATCCAGGGCGACCCGGCGTTGATCCGGCTCGCCGGGGAGAAGGTGGCGGCCGCGATCCAGGCCTACCCGCGGCTGCAGCAGGTCCCGCGCGATCCGTACGGAATGGATTTCCTGCTCCCGACGCCGGTCGTGCAGGAGCTGGTCGCCCACGGTGCGCACGAATTGCGTTCGGCCGGTGTGCATCTGATGCTGCCGCGCGCATGGCGCATCGTCTCGCCGAGTATGCGGCTGCGGGTGCAGTCCCCGGCCGCGACCGAAACCGCGGTCGGACTCAGTGGATTGGTCTCCTACCGCTGGGAACTGGCCCTGGGCGATACCGTCCTCACGCCGGCGGAAATGAGCCGGCTCATCCAGGCCAAATCGGATCTGGTGCGGCTGCGCGGCCACTGGGTGCAGGCCGATCAGCGCAGCCTGGCCGCCGCGGCCGCCTATCTGGAGGGCAAGGTCGACGAACGCCCGGCGACCCTGACCCAGCTTCTGGGCGAGATCGCCGCCACGCAGGTGCGCCAGGTGCCGATCGAGGAGGTCACGGCGACCGGCTGGGTTCGCGAACTGTTCGACGGTGTCCACTCCGGCGATCCGGTCGACCCGCCCGCCGGCTTGAAGGCGCAGCTGCGCCCCTACCAGCTGCGCGGACTGTCTTGGCTCGCGACGATGAATCGTCTCGGTTGCGGCGCCATCCTCGCCGACGATATGGGCCTCGGCAAGACGGTGCAGGTGCTCGCGCTACTTCTGCACGAGAACGAAAGTCCCGCAACCGATTCCGTCCCGGGGCCGACTCTGCTGGTGTGCCCGATGTCGGTGGTCGGCAATTGGCAACGCGAAACCGAACGCTTCGCCCCCGGGCTGCGGGTGCTGGTGCATCACGGCTCGTCACGACGCTCCGGTCCGGAGCTGGACGCGGCCGTGACCGATTCCGACCTGGTGCTGACCACCTACGCGCTGCTGGCGCGCGATGTGGAGGAGTTGAAGCGCCAGCCCTGGGAGCGTGTCGTCCTCGACGAGGCGCAGCACATCAAGAACGCCGCGACCCGTCAGGCTCGCGCCGCCCGCGCGATTCCGGCCCGGCATCGGCTGGCGCTGACCGGCACTCCGGTGGAGAACCGGCTCGAGGAATTGCGGTCGATTCTCGATTTCGCGGCGCCGAACGTGCTGGGCAAACCGTCGGAATTCCACGCCCGCTTCGCGGTGCCGATCGAACGCGAACACGACGAGAACGCCGTCAGCCGCCTGCGCGCCGTCACCGCACCGTTCGTCCTGCGCCGAGTGAAAACCGATCCCTCGGTCATCTCGGATCTGCCGGAGAAGTTCGAGATGACGGTGCGCGCCAACCTCACGGTCGAGCAGGCCGCGCTGTATCAGGCGGTGGTCGACGACATGCTCGCGCAGCTAAAGGCTTCCCGGGGTACCGGCTCCAGCGCGGTGAACATGGCTCGCCGGGGTGCAGTCCTGGCCGCGCTCACCAGGCTGAAACAGGTGTGCAACCATCCCGCGCACTACCTCGGCGACGGATCGGCGCTGCTGCGGCGGGGGCGCCACCGCTCCGGCAAGCTGGCCCTGGTCGAGGATGTGCTGGAGTCGGTGCTGGCCGAGGGGGAGCGGGCGCTGCTGTTCACCCAGTTCCGGGAATTCGGCGATCTGATCACGCCGTATCTGAGCGAGCGGTTCGGCACCGCGATCCCGTTCCTGCACGGCGGTGTCGCCAAGAAGCGCCGCGACGGGATGGTGGAACGCTTCGCCGAGTCCGACGGACCGCCCATCATGGTTCTGTCCCTGAAGGCCGGTGGTACGGGCCTCAATCTCACGGCCGCCAATCACGTGGTGCACCTGGACCGCTGGTGGAATCCGGCGGTGGAGAATCAGGCCACCGACCGCGCCTTCCGCATCGGTCAGCGCCGCGATGTGCAGGTGCGCAAACTGGTCTGTGTCGACACCATCGAGGAGCGCATCGACGATATGCTCACCGGCAAACAGGAATTGGCGAATCTCACCGTCGGCACCGGGGAGAACTGGATCACCGAACTGAGTACCGACGAATTGCGCGATCTGTTCGCGCTCGGCGCCGAGGCGGTCGGCGAATGAGTCCGGCACCCGATTTCCCGGTCCCCGATTTCAGCGTCTACGGGAAGCGCCGCCCGGTGCGCGGCGGCGTCGAACCACGCAGCCGCCGTGGGTCTTTCGCGCGAACCTGGTGGGGCCGGGCCTTTCTGGAAGCTGTGGAGGAGGTCGCGGA
This sequence comes from Nocardia sp. 852002-51101_SCH5132738, assembly GCF_001665695.1. Taxonomy (NCBI): domain Bacteria; kingdom Bacillati; phylum Actinomycetota; class Actinomycetes; order Mycobacteriales; family Nocardiaceae; genus Nocardia; species Nocardia sp. 852002-51101_SCH5132738. Next base: position 103,108 of record NZ_LZML01000210.1, read on the forward strand.
TGCGGGCCGGCTCTCCCGGGGGCGCACCTACGCCCGCTCGGGGCAGGTGGTCAGCTACCACATCGAGCCCGGGGCGGTGGCCGCCGAGGTCCAGGGCAGTCAACCGCGGCCGTTCACCTCTGTGCTGACGCTGCGGGTGTTGCGCGACGACCGGCTGGACGAGCTGGTCGAGCAGGTCCGCGGCACACCGGGCATGCTCGCCCAGCTCGCCTCCGGCGCCCTGCCGCAGGAGCTCGGTCCGCTGTTGCTGCCCGGCACCGCCGCCGAACTCGATTTCTCCTGCACCTGCCCGGACGACGGCTGGCCGTGCAAGCACGTCGCCGCGCTGTGCTACATCGTGGCCGAACGCCTCGACGAGTCCCCGGCCATCATGCTGACCCTGCGTGGCCTCGATCTCGACACTCTGATTCGCGGGGTGCAGGAGGACAGCGGCCCGACGATCTCCGACGACCTCTACGGCGAGAACGTCGCGCTGCCCGAGCTGCCGGCACCGCAGTTCCGTGCGGCGATCGAGGACCTCGATCCGATTCCCCTGCGGCAGGCGTTGCGGATGACCAGTGAGGACGAAGCCGTCGCCGAGGCCGGTATGCGGGAACTCCGTGCCCTGTACCGCGCCCTCGAGAGCTCCGGCTAGCCCCTATGCTGGCCTCGTGCCCGAAGATCTCGTCGACGATCTGAATGCCGCGGTTGCGCTGCGGCGTCCGGTCCGTCGGGTGATCTCGCTGGTTCCGTCGCTGACCGAAGCGATCGCGGCGAGCCGCCCGGAGTTGCTGCTCGCCGCCACCGACTGGTGTACCCATCCGCCGGAGCTGGCGGTCGAACGGGTGCGGGGGACGAAGAATCCGAATCTGCGCCGGATCGCCGAGCTGGCGCCGGATCTGGTGGTGTGCAATCAGGAGGAGAACCGCCGCCTCGATGTCGAGCGGATGCGCGAGGCGGGAATTCCGGTGTGGGTCACCAGGATTCGCACCGTGGACGAGGCGTTCACCTCGATGACGCGACTGTTCGGTATCGCCCTGGGCGGCGCGGTGCCGTCGTGGCTGACCCGGGCCCGCGCGGTCTGGTTCGCGCCCGCGCCGCATCCGCCGATCGATGCGGTGATCCCGATCTGGCGCAAGCCGTGGATGGTGGTCGGTCGCGATACGTTCACCGCGGACCTGGCCGGACGCCTGGGGCTGAACCTGGTGCACGCCACGGGTCCCGAGCGCTATCCCACGGTGACGGAATCCGAACTGGTACAGGGTGTTCGGCTGGCGGTGCTGCCGGACGAGCCGTACGTGTTCACCGCGACCGACGGCCCGGAGGCGTTTCCGGGCATCCCGGTCGCCCTGGTGAGCGGCCGCGATCTCACCTGGTACGGCCCGTCGCTGGTCGAGGCGCGCGAGCGGCTGACCGCTCAGCTGGCCCGGGTGGTCGGCAGCTGAGCCGGGATCCGTTCGAAGCTGTAGTCGCGCAGATCGAAATGCGCAGCGCGCCAGGCCGCTTCGACGGTGCTCATCGGTTTCAGCGGCACATCGCCGTGTTTGTCGAAGTAGTAGCTGTTCGAGACCGCGCAGCTGTCCTGCCAGAACACCTGTCCGTCGCGGCGTTCGAGCATTTCCCGGAAGTATCGCTCGTTGGCCGCCGCGGTGACCTCGATGCGGCCGGCCCGCTTGCTCCGCGCGTGCCGCAACAGCCGCACAATGTGCTGGGTCTGCATCTCGATCAGCGTGAAATACGACGCGCCGTTGTATCCGTAGGGCCCGATGATCGAGAAGAAGTTCGGAAAGCCCGGCACGCTGACGCCCTCGTAGGCCTGCAGGCGGTTCTCGTCCCACCACTTCTCGAGATCACGGCCGCCGACGCCGGTCATCTCGAAGGTCGGCATGTTGCCCGATTCCATGACCTTGAAGCCCGTCGCGAGGATCAGCACGTCGGCCGGGTATTCGGTTCCGTTCGCCGTGCGCACGCCGGTGGGGGTGATCTCGGCGATCGGATCGGTTTCCAGCGTCACGTTGTCGCGATTGAAGGTCGGCAGGTAATCGTTGGAGAAACCGGGCCGCTTACATCCGAGCGCATACCGCGGGGTGAGTTTGTCCCGGATCGCCGGGTCGTGCACCTGGCGCCGCAGATGGGCCAGTCCGGAGCGCTCGCCGAGTTTGGCCAGGGGCAGCTTCGAATAGTAGTGCGCCGACAACGGGAAGGTCAGTTCGACGAACGCCTGGCTCGCCAGGCGCGAAACCGCCTGTCCGCCCGGCAGATACCGCAGTGCCCAGCGGGCGGGCGCGGGCAGCGTGGCGTCCGGCCGCGGCAGGCACCAGATCGGCGTGCGCTGGAATACCGTCAGCTCGGCGACCTCCGGGGCGATCGAGGGAATGACCTGCACCGCGGAGGCTCCGGTCCCGATGATCGCCACGCGCTTTCCGCGCAGGTCCCGGTCGTGGTCCCAGCGTGAGGTGTGCATGGTGATGCCCGAAAACGATTCCACGCCAGGAATATCCGGCAGTTTCGGCCGGGTCAGCACTCCGGTCGCACCGACGACGTAGCGCGCGGTCAAGCTCTCACCGTCGCTGGTGCGCAGCGTCCACACCGAGGCGTCCTCGTCGAATTCCGCGGCGGCGATGGTGGTGCTGAACCGGATGCGCGGTCGCAGCCCGTACTTGTCCACGCAGTGTTCGGCGTAGTCCTTCAATTCCCGGCCGGGTGCGTAGACGCGCGACCACCGGGTGCTCTGCTCGAACGAATACTGATAGCTGAACGAGGGGATGTCCACGGCGATGCCGGGGTAGGTGTTCCAATGCCAGGTGCCGCCCACGCCGTCGGCGTCGTCGACGATGAGGAAGTCCCGGAAGCCGGCCTTCCGTAACGCGATGGCCACCCCGATACCGGAAAATCCGGCGCCGACGATGATCACTTCGTGGTCGATGGCCATGACTGCTCCTGTGCCGTCCTCGGCCAGGGCACCTGACTGGCCGCACCTGCCACCAATTAACCGCGCGGTGGCCGGGATGTCAATGGTCCGGCCTCAGGCCAGCAGTTCCGCGTCGATGCCGTAGGTTCGCTGGGCGTTGGTGCGGAAGACCTGCTCGAGCTCCTCGGCGCTGCCGCCGCGGTCGGCCAGTACGTCGATCACCGCCTGCGCGCCGTTGGCGATACTCGTAATCGGTTTGTCCACAGGGTAATTCGAACCCCAGATCAGCCGCTGCGCACCGAAGACGTCGAAGGCGTGGTGCAACAGCGGCGCGGTGCGGTCCAGTAGGTCGGAGACGGGTGTCGGTACGCCTCGCATCGGCACCGGATGGCCGAGGATCGGCATGGCCAGCCCGCTGACCTTCGCCATCACATTCGGATGGGTTGCGAGCGTGGCGATATCGTCGCGCCACTGTACGAACAGTTCGCGGCGCCGGCCCGGTTGGGTGCCGGTGCTCTTGCCGACCGGGCCGAATATCCCCGCGGGTGTGCCGAGATGGTTGAGCACGATGGTGACCTCGGGATAGCGCCGGGCCAGGGCGGTGACCTGCGGGATCTGATGCGAGTAGACCCAGGCCTCGAACGACAGCCCGCGTTCGGCCAGAACCGCGAAGCCGTCGAGGAAGGCCGAATCGGTCAGTGCGCCCTCGGCCCGGCAGAACGACCGCACCCCGGGGTCCGGATGGTGAGCGACCATGGTGCGGATACCGCGGAACAGCGGTGACGCGGACTGATGCTTGTCGATGAGTTCGGCGAATCCGGGCGCGGCCGGATCGCCGCTGCCGATGATCGCGCCCAGGGCCGGGGTGTCGACCCCGAACGGCAGGCTGGCCACCCACCGCGTTTCGTCCGCCTTGGCGTCCGGCGCGCGTCCGGCCCACTCCACCTCGATGTGCACCAGCGCCTCCACCGGCACCGTGCCCAGGTCCTCGCGGTAATCCGCGGGCAGATACGGCCGCAGATACGCATCGGGAGTGCCGACGAAATCGCGGTCCCGCTTGGGAGCGAGCCGAGCGGCCTTGTCGACCGGCACGGGCACGAACCGGAACAGTTTCGCCAGCATGCTGAAATCCCGCGGGGTGTTCAGCGGATCCCACTGATGGATGTGCGCATCCACAACGCTGATACCGGCGAGGTCCATGGCGCCCTTCCGTCGCGTTCGACTGTCCGCTCTCCGGCATTGTCACACGCCCGTACACACCGGCGGGTCACATCCGAACCCTTGTCACACATTGCGGCGGTATTGCCCGCCGACGGTGAAGAAACAGTCGGTGATCTGCTGCAGAGTGCAGACCCGTGCGGCGTCCATCAGCACGTCGAAGACGTTGTCGTCGCCGCGTGCGGCGGCCTCGAGCCGGGCCAGTGCGGCCTGCGCCGGCTCGCGATGCGCGGTGACGAATTCCTCGGTGCGACGCAGCTGCGATTGTTTCTCGGCCTCGGTACCGCGGGCCAGTTCCAGCACTTGATGGGTTTCCCCGTTCGGATTGCGGAACGTGTTCACTCCGATGATGGGCAGCGTGCCGTCGTGCTTGCGGTGTTCGTAGCGCATCGATTCGTCCTGGATGCGCCCGCGCTGATATCCGGTCTCCATCGCGCCCAGCACCCCGCCGCGTTCGCTGATCCGCTCGAATTCGGCGAGCACCGCCTCCTCCACCAGATCGGTCAGTTCGTCGATGACGAAACTGCCCTGTAGCGGATTCTCGTTCATCGCCAGGCCCCATTCCTTGTTGATGATCAACTGGATGGCCAGGGCGCGCCGCACCGATTCCTCGGTGGGTGTGGTCACCGCCTCGTCGTAGGCATTGGTGTGCAGGCTGTTGCAGTTGTCGTAGATGGCGATCAAGGCCTGCAGCGTGGTGCGGATATCGTTGAAGTTCATCTCCTGGGCGTGCAGCGAACGCCCGGAGGTCTGAATGTGGTACTTCAACTTCTGCGAGCGGTCGTTGGCGCCGTATTTGTCGCGCATCGTGATCGCCCAGATCCGCCGGGCCACCCGCCCGATCACCGAATACTCCGGATCCATGCCGTTGGAGAAGAAGAACGACAGATTCGGTGCGAAATCGTCGATGGCCATGCCACGCGCCAGATAGGCCTCGACATAGGTGAATCCGTTGGCCAG